>CAUVQK010000008.1:0-14276 GCA_963553705.1 uncultured Streptococcus sp. | reverse complement strand
AAAAGAAAATAAAAGAAAAGAGAAAAAATGGCTGAAAAAACTTATCCTATGACCCTAGAGGAAAAGGAAAAACTAGAAAAAGAATTAGAAGAATTGAAATTGGTGCGTCGTCCAGAAGTGGTAGAGCGTATTAAGATTGCCCGCTCCTACGGCGATTTGTCAGAAAACAGTGAATACGAAGCTGCAAAGGACGAACAGGCTTTTGTGGAAGGACAGATTTCTAGTCTGGAAACCAAGATCCGCTACGCTGAGATTGTAAACAGTGACGCTGTAGCCAAGGACGAGGTAGCTATCGGCAAAACAGTTACCATTCAAGAAGTAGGCGAAAGCGAAGAGGAAGTCTACATTATCGTTGGTTCTGCTGGTGCTGATGCTTTCGCAGGCAAGGTATCCAATGAAAGCCCGATTGGTCAAGCTTTGATTGGCAAAAAGACAGGTGATACTGCAACAGTCGAAACACCGGTTGGCAGCTACGACGTTAAAATTCTCAAGGTTGAAAAAACCGTTTAATAAGTATTAAAAGGAACTGGCTAGAAGACTGGTTCTTTTTTCGTTTCTTTTAAGATAGAGAGTATAGGCTAGATAAGAAGAGCAGGGGAAAAATAGAGAAAAGATAGATGGTTATGCTATAATGAGAATAAGCTAGAAAAGTAGGAGAACTGTATGCAAGAGCAAGATATTTATGGGAAATACGGCGTCTATCTGCCCAAGATTTTAGAGGATCTTAGTCAGCGTATTCAAGAGGCAAATGATCGAGTCAAGCAGGAAACGGGGCAGAAGCTTTTTGAGCATTTTAATGCACGAGTCAAGCAGGCAGCCAGTATGGAAGAGAAATGTCAACGCAAGAATCTGCCTAGGGTGCCAGAGTCAGCCCTGAAAGAAATTCGTGATGCGATTGGGATTCGGATTGTTTGCGGTTTTATCGAGGACATCTATCAGACCATTGAGGTGCTTCGTCAGCTGGAGGGCTGTGAGATTGTTCTGGAAAAGGACTATATCCGAGCTGCCAAGCCTAATGGGTATCGCTCCTACCACTTGATATTAGAGGTGGAGACTCCTTATGAGGACTGTCATGGTCAAAACCCTGGTCGCTATTTTGTAGAAATCCAGCTTCGGACCATTGCTATGGATTCTTGGGCCAGCTTAGAGCATCAGATGAAGTACAAGCATGAGATTAAAGACAGCAAGCGGATTGTCCGCGAGCTGAAACGCTGTGCAGATGAGCTGGCTTCTTGTGATGTGACCATGCAGACCATCCGCAATTTGATTCGAGAAAGTGAGTGAGATGATGAAGATTTTATTAGCTGAAGATGAGCAGCAGCTGTCCCGTGTCCTGGAAACGGCGATGACCCATGAGGGCTATCAGGTTGATACAGCCTTTGATGGGCAAGAAGTTGTGGACTTGGCCAAGGAAAATGCTTATGACTTGATGATTCTGGATATCATGATGCCGGTTAAGACAGGTATTGAAGCCTTGAAAGAAATCCGCCAAACCGGCAATACGACCCATGTCATCATGCTGACAGCTATGTCGGAGTTGGATGACAAGGTCACAGGGCTGGATGCCGGTGCAGATGATTATCTGACCAAGCCCTTTTCTCTGAAAGAGCTTCTGGCTCGCCTGCGGTCCATGTCCAGACGGGTAGCGACGTTCACCCCCAATTTGCTGCAGATTGGCCAAACCAGTCTCAATGTCGGAGAGCATGAACTCATTAGCTCCAACTCTATTCGACTAGCCGGTAAGGAATCTAAAATGATGGAATTTCTCATGCTTAATGCCCAGAAGAGTCTTTCTACTCAGGAAATCTTCCGTCATGTTTGGGCTAATGACGAGGATGAGGATTTGGACGAAGGCTTCGTCTGGATTTATATTTCCTATTTGCGTCAGAAGCTGAAGGCTATTCATGCTGATCTGGCTATCTTGGGTGAGGAAGGCGGCAGTTTCACTCTGGTGCCGCTAGAAGGAGATGGCCATGTTTCGGAAGCTTAAAATTCGGTTCATTCTGCTGGCTTCGGCAGCTATTGTCTGTATTTTGCTGACCATGATTGCTGTCTTAAACTCCGTTCGCTTTCTGCAGACCAACGGAGAAATCCAAGCCGTTCTCAATATTCTATCTGCCAATAATGGAGATTTTCCCAGCGTAGAAGAAACGGCTGAGAGCTTGCAAAACGACCGTATCACCATTGATACCATCTACCAATACCGCTATTTCAGCGTGGTCTATAATGAAGACAAAACACTTTACTCCACCAACTTAGACCATCTTTCCAATCTATCTAAGGAGCAGGCGCTCAGCTATGCTAACAAAGTGATTAAGGACAGCCGCAGCAGTGGGGTTTTTAAGGTAGGCAGTCAATTTTATTCCTACCAGATAACGCAGGATTCCAAAACCAAGCGCTATTTACTGGTGGTCTTAGATTCGACTAATTATCTCGAAAGCCGCAATGACTTTTTCTGGCTGTCTATCCAGTTGTGTTTCTATAGCTTTATTTTCTTTGTCTTGGTCGTGTCTGGATTTTCCAACTTTGCCATCCGTCCCTATATAAAAAACTACGAAAACCAAAAGCGTTTCATTACCAATGCTGGACATGAACTGAAGACGCCATTGGCCATCATCTCAGCCAATACGGAGCTGCAAGAGCTGATGACTGGCGAAAATGAATGGACAGAAAGCACCAAGGACCAGGTCAAGCGCCTCAGTAATCTAATCAATCAAATGGTCGTTCTGGCCCGTCTGGAAGAGCAGCCAGATGTTACCTTGGTAGATGTGAATTTCTCAGAAGTTGTCAAAAAAGTGGCTGGGAACTTCAAGTCTGTCATCGAGAAGGCAGGCAAGAAGTACGAGATTAAGCTGCAGGAAGACATCCATGTCAAGGCAACTGAAGATGAACTTTATGAATTGGTCAGCATTCTGATTGACAATGCCTGCAAGTATTGTGATGAAGATGGGCAAATTTTTGTCACTCTGACCAAGGCTAAGCGGGGGAAACGAGCTCGTCTGACGGTAGCCAATAGTTACGCTGATGGTAAGAATGTTGATTATAGCCGTTTCTTTGACCGTTTCTATCGCGAAGACGAATCGCACAATCAGAAGCAGCCTGGCTACGGGATTGGCCTATCCATGGCAGAAAGTCTGGTGCGGATTTTCAAGGGCAGGATTTGGGTTTCATATAAGAAAGGCTTGATTGGATTTACTGTTTTATTGTGATAGAGTCACCTCGTTAATTAGTTATTGCTTTGTTTGCTGAGCTTTTTGTATTGGTTACGCCCGATTCTTACTCGAGATTAAAAAATTCTTCTAGTATTAGCTAGAAGAATTTTTCTTTATCTTGACCGTTGCTTACCAGCATTGCGGTTCTTTTTCTTTTTGTTCTTTTGCTCAATAGCCTGCTGAGCTTTTGGAGTAACATCTTTAGCTCGACTCGCTTTTTTCAAGCCTTTAGGAGGATTTTTTTCAAATTCCTCTGCCACCTGTTTTCTCAAGCGAGGTCGGATGATATAGTTGATGATAAATTGCTGGATAATTTGGATAAATCCACCAACTACCCAGTAGAGAGTGACTGCGGCAGGAGAGAGGAATGAGAAACCAACAATCATGATAGGACTCATATAAGAAGCCTGTTTCATGCTGTTTCTTTGAGTTTCATCTTCAATACCATGCAGAGAGAGCACTGACTGGATATAGTAGAGGATACCGACAATGGCGGTCAAAGCCCAGTCGCTTTTGGCCAGGTCTTTAATCCAGAGGAAGGAACTGCCTGCAACTCCTTGAGTATACTGGGCTGCAAAGAAGAGGGCTGAGAAGAAAGGCATTTGGATGAGCAGAGGCAGACAGCCTATACCGCCAAACATGCTGAGTCCATTTTCTTTTTGAGCAGCCATCAGTTCTTGCTGAGCCTGCATTTTCTCTTCCTGAGTTTCAGCATTTTTGATTCGATCTTGGATTGGGGCAAAAATTGGCTTGAAGTAGTTCATCTTTTCAGACTGAAGCGTTGCCTTCCAAGACTGATAGATTCCCAGCGGCAGAATGATAATCCGCACGATGAGCGTAACGATGATAATCGCCAGACCATAACCCAGACCGGAATTTTTGGCGAAAAATTGGATACCATCCGCCATAGGCTGACCAATCACGTCCCAGATCAGACCAGAAGGATTGCCGGCCTTGTCGCGGCCCACACAGCCGGACAGGAAAATAAGCGCAGCCAGTCCCATACCGAAGAATAAAAAGCGTTTGAAATGTTTCACGAGTTCATATCCTTTGTTTCTAAAAAATAATACCTATCTATTCTACTGTTTTTTTGCAAAATATACAATAGTTCTGCAGACCTAATTTGAAATTTTGAAGTCAGGATAGGAGTCAAAATTAGCCATGGTGACATCCAAATAGCTGACCTTAGAAAAAGGTGTCGGTCCCTTGCGGATTTCTTGGATAAATTTGGCTATCAGAGCAGGGTCATCAGCCTGAGCAAGAATGCCAACAGTACCATCGTCGTTGTTCCAGACCCGGCCGGTGATACCTCCGATTTCCAGCGCTATAGAATAGACTCCCCAGCGGAATCCGACCCCTTGTACCCGTCCTTGGGCAATCATTTTTACCTTCTGCATGGCGTCCTCCTTTAGTGAGCGGACCGAGGGGATTTAAGCCCTCAGTATGAGTGCAAGTCTGCTAAATTGTGGTATAATGTTCTTATGAATATTATAACCTCAAAAGCCAATAATGTGGTAAAAAAAGCTAAAAAACTTCATCACAAAAAATACCGCAAGGATTCTTATTTGATTGAGGGCTGGCATCTATTTGAGGAAGCTGTCAGCAGCGGGGAAGAGCTGATTCGGATTTTTGCTTTAGCAGAATACGCAGAGCGATTAGCCGATTTTTCTCAGGTAATCTTTGTCAGTCCGGAGATTTTAGCAGATTTAGCTGATAGTAAGACGCCACAGGGGATTGTCGCGGAAGTGGCTTTTGAAAGGGAAGAGATACCGGCGGAGTTAAGCGGACGCTATCTTTTCTTGGAGGACGTTCAGGATCCAGGTAATGTCGGCACCATCATTCGGACAGCTGATGCAGCTGGCTTTGATGGAGTCTTCATCTCTAGCGCGTCGGCAGACATCTATAACCTAAAAACGCTGCGCTCTATGCAGGGGAGCCATTTCCATCTGCCAGTTTATCGGATGGATACGGCTGATTTTATTAGGCTGGCTCAGTCTTCCAGTCTGCCAATTCTAGCGTCGACCTTATCGTCAACATCTATCGATTACAGAGAGGTAGACAGCAAAGAGAGCTTTGCCCTAGTCATGGGCAATGAAGGGCAGGGGATTAGTCCAAAAATGATGGCAGCAGCTGATGTTCTGGTCCATATTTCCATGAAGGGGCAGGCAGAAAGTCTCAATGTTGCCGTCGCAGCTGGTATTTTAATCTTTCATTTAAGCTAAAAATCAGAAAAAGAGATATAATAGTTGGCAAGGGAGGTGATTCTATGCCTTACAAACAGGACGAGGAATTTATGGCCTATGTTGGGCACCTGATTGAAAAGCCCAGTGTGCAGCGTCTGAAAGAAATTCCCCATCATATTCATTCCAATAGACTTGAACATTCCATCAATGTAAGTTATACTAGTTACAGAATTGCCAAAAAATTTGGCTGGAATGCCCGTAGCACGGCACGCGGTGCCCTGCTTCATGACTTATTCTACTATGACTGGCGTGTGACCAAGTTTAAGAAGAGTCATGCTTGGGTTCATCCGAGGCTGGCAGTTCGCAATGCTCGTAAGATTACCAAGCTCAATAAGGTCGAAGAGGACATTATCATCAAGCACATGTGGGGGGCGACCATTGCTCCGCCGCGCTATAAGGAGTCTTATATTGTGACGATGGTGGACAAGTATTGGGCCGTCAAGGAAGCGACTGCACCTTGGAGACGCAAGGGCGGTAATCGCAAGCTCTTTCATCGAAAGATGCTGAAACCGTAAATGTTTTATTATAAAAGGAGTAACTATGAACCATTCTATTATTCAAGATCAATCAGATATTAATTCTTTCTATGCTAAGATTTATTCTATCGTTGGTGTCGGTATTGGAATCTCAGCAATCGTGTCCCTCTTGATGCTAAACTTCTTTCAGGACATTATTATCTCTGTTCTGACAGGCTCCACCTGGATTTTCTATGCGGCTATTGCAGCTGAGTTTATCTTTGTATTGGTAGCTTCTGGGGCAGCTCGGAGCAATAGTCCGGCAGCGCTGCCAATGTTTTTAGGATACTCAGCCATCAATGGTTTTACCTTAAGTATTATCATGGCGCTGTATCTTCAGTCAACTGTTCTCTTAGCCTTTCTGACAACGACCGTTATGTTCTTTGCTATGGGCTTCATCGGCAAGGTGACCAAGAAGGATCTTTCTGGAATGGGCAGAGCTTGTATGGCCGGTTTGATTGGTATTATCGCTGCTAGCGTCCTTAATATCTTCTTGAGAAGCAGTGGTTTGGACTTTATTGTAAGTATCGTTGGTGTCCTTATTTTCTCAGGACTCATCGCTTGGGACAATCAGAAAATCCGCTATGTCTATGAGCAGACCAATGGCAATCCAGGGAATGGCTGGGCAATTTCGCTGGCTCTGCATCTGTATCTGGACTTCATTAATCTCTTCCTCAGCTTGCTACGTATTTTTGGAAGAAACAAATAACTCAGCTAAATAAGACTCAAGCATTGGATGTTTGCTCCAGTGCTTTTTGTTTCTCCTATGGATTTATGGTATAATAAACCCAGCAAATAGAAAGCGAGAACAGTATGAAAACTCCTTTTGTCAGTCGTGAAAAGTTAGCTGAGATTACGGCGCAGTTTCCAACACCTTTTCATCTTTATGATGAGAAGGGAATTCGGGAAAGAGCGCGTGCCCTGCATGAGGCCTTTTCTTGGAATCCAGGTTTTAAAGAGTATTTTGCCGTTAAGGCCACTCCCAATCCTGCTATTTTAAAAATCCTCAAAGAAGAAGGCTGCGGGGTGGACTGTGCTAGCTACGTTGAGCTGCTCATGAGCCAAAAGCTGGACTTTGCTGGACAGGATATCATGTTTTCGTCCAATAACACGCCAGCTGAGGACTTTCAGTTTGCGCGTGACCTTGGAGCGACTATCAATCTGGATGCTTATGAAGATGTAGCTTTTCTAAAGGAAGCCGCTGGTATTCCCAAGGTCATTTCCTGCCGTTACAACCCTGGCGGTGTCTTTGAGCTGGGAACCAGCATTATGGATAATCCAGAAGAAGCCAAGTTTGGTATGACCAAGGACCAGCTGATTCAGGCTTTCAAAGAGCTCAAGGAGTTGGGAGCTGAGAAGTTTGGCATTCATGCTCTCTTGGCCTCAAATACTGTCAGCAATGACTACTATCCTGAACTGGCCCGTCAGCTTTTTGAGCTGGCTGTAGAAGTAGTGGCTGAGACAGGAGTTGAGCTGGACTTTATCAATCTATCTGGCGGTGTCGGCATTAATTATCAACCTGATGGCGAGGAAAATGACATTGCGGTCATTGGCCAAGGAGTTCGTCAGGCCTATGAAGCTATTTTAACTCCGGCTGGCCTAGGACAGGTCAAGATTTATACGGAGCTGGGCCGCTTTATGTTGGCACCTTATGGCCTACTTGTCACTAAAGTTACCCATAAGAAGCAGACCTACCGAACCTATCTGGGAGTGGATGCCTCTGCGGTCAATCTTCTGCGTCCGGCCATGTACGGTTCTTATCACCACATTACTAATATGGATCGACCCGAGGGAGAGACAGAGATTGTGGATGTTGTCGGCAGTCTTTGTGAGAATAACGACAAATTCGCCATTAATCGCCCGCTGCCTGTCAGCCAAATTGGCGATACACTAGTGATTCACGATACGGGTGCTCATGGTTTTTCTATGGGTTATCAGTACAATGCCAAGCTCCGCTCCAGCGAAATTCTCTTGGAACAAGATGGCAATATTCGCATGATTCGTCGGGCTGAAAAACCAGAAGATTATTTTGCGACACTGTATGGCTTTGATTTTGAAAAATAGAGAAAATTTGATATAATGAAGAGCAATGTAAAAATGGAAATAGAGGAGTTCTCGATATGAATTTAGTTTTAGCAATTTTCTTGATTATGGCAGCATTTGCTGGAGGCGTGATTTTGGGTATGTATCTGCTTCGTCGGCAAGTTGAGAAGGAATTTGCAGAAAATCCACGTTTGAATGTGGAAGCAGTTCGGACCTTGCTGAGTGCTAGCGGCCAACGGCCAAATGAAGCGAAAGTGCAGCAAGTCTACCGTCAAATTATCAGCCAGCAGAAAGCTGCGCTTGCTAAGAGCAAAAAGAAAAAATAATTTTCTAGCGGCTGGCTTTTAATACCAGTAGAGAAAATCTATAAAAAAATGGGGATTTGGAATCGGCTTCCAGTCCCTTATTTTAGAAAGAAGACCTTATGGATAATCGACCAATTGGTTTTTTAGACTCAGGAGTGGGCGGTTTGACTGTAGTCCGTGAGCTCATGCGGCAGCTCCCCCACGAAGAGGTCATTTATATCGGAGATTCAGCGCGGGCTCCTTACGGTCCAAGGCCTGCTGAGCAGATTCGCGCTTATACATGGCAATTGGTCAACTTCCTCCTGACCAAGGATGTTAAGATGATTGTCATTGCCTGCAATACTGCGACTGCTGTTGTCTGGGAAGAAGTGAAGGAAAAGCTGGATATTCCAGTCCTGGGCGTGATTCTGCCGGGGGCTAGTGCAGCTATTAAGTCAACTGCCAGCGGCCGCATCGGTGTTATTGGAACGCCAATGACAGTTTCTTCTGATATCTATCGTCAGAAAATTGAAGCGCTCTCGCCAGAGATGCAGGTAGAAAGTTTGGCCTGCCCTAAGTTTGTACCTTTGGTAGAGTCCAATGAACTTCATTCCAGTCTTACCAAAAAGGTGGTCTATGAAACCCTGCATCCTTTGGCTGGTCGGGTAGATACCCTGGTCTTGGGCTGTACCCACTATCCCTTGCTCCGGCCTATCATTCAAAACAGGATGGGACCGGATGTGAAGCTGATTGACAGCGGGGCAGAGTGCGTACGGGATATTTCTGTCCTGCTCAATTACTTTGAAATCAACCGCAGCCGGGAAAAACAGGAGCTCAATCACCAATTTTACACAACTGCCAATGCCAAAAGCTTTTCGGAGATTGCAGAAAGCTGGCTGGGCCTGAAAGTGAATGTGGAGCATGTAAGCTTATGACAAATAAAATTTATGAATACATTGACGAGAACAATTGGTATATCGGAGAATGGACTCGCTTTCGCAAGGCTGGCTATCATTTCAACGACATCCCATACAGGCTCTTGGAGCATATTGATGCAGAGTTGAGTGAGCTGATTGAGCGGGATTTGGATGAAGAGTACAACGCTTTTACCACAGTTGTGGTCAAATACGGCTCGCCCATGTCCTATATCCAGTTTGTCCTCAATATGATTAACGACCGCCAGAAGCGCGATTTTAAGGCGACCAGTCATAAGGGGGCTATTCTGATTACAGAAAAGGACTTGCTGCGCAAGGTTTTCTTCCTGTCTAAAGATGGAGTTAAGATGACCGACTTTTTTGGTCAGGGGCAGGAGTCAGAGATGGCTGTCGGAGATACCATCTTGATTGCGACTCGCAACGAAGGAAAGACAGCAGAGTTTCGCAAACTCTTTGAGAAGCTGGGCTATAAGGTTGAAAATCTCAATGATTATCCTGACTTGCCAGAAGTGCAAGAGACAGGAACCACCTTTGAGGAAAATGCGCGGCTCAAAGCGGAGACAATCAGTAAACTGATCGGTAAAATGGTGCTAGCTGACGACTCGGGTCTGCAGGTCGATGTTTTAGGCGGCTTGCCTGGAGTCTGGTCGGCTCGCTTTGCTGGAGTAGGTGCGACAGATGATGAAAACAACATCAAGCTCCTGCATGAGTTGGCTATGGTTTTTGATGTCAAGGACCGCTCGGCCCATTTTCATACGACCCTTGTGGTGGCTAGTCCTGATAGGGAGTCTCTGGTAGTTGAAGCGGATTGGCCGGGCTACATTGCCCATGAGCCAAAAGGGGAAAATGGCTTTGGCTATGATCCTTTGTTCTTAGTGGGAGAAACAGGAAAAACGTCTGCCGAGCTGACGATGGAAGAAAAGAATGCGCAATCCCATCGGGCTCAAGCAGTTAAGAAATTAGTGGAGGTATTTCCAGCATGGCAAAGCAAACCATTATAGTCATGAGTGATTCTCATGGCGACCGTGCTATTGTAGAAGAAATTAGGAATCATTATATTGGAAAGGTAGATGCGATTTTCCATAACGGAGACTCCGAGCTTCCTTTTGATGATGAAGTCTGGCAAGGGATTCAGGTTGTGGCAGGCAATATGGACTTTTACGACGGCTATCCAGACCGCTTGGTGACGGATTTGGACGGCACCATTATTGCACAGACCCATGGACATCTCTTTCATATCAACTTTTCTTTTCAAAAGCTGGATTTGTGGGCGCAAGAGGTTAATGCAGACATCTGCCTCTATGGTCACCTGCATATCCCAGATGCTCGAATGGAGGGCAAAACGCTCTTTCTGAATCCAGGCTCCATTAGCCAGCCACGTGGCCTGATCAATGAACGACTCTACGCTAAGGTAGAGATCGATGATGATCGCTTTAAAGTTGATTACTATACGCGAAATCATGAACTTTATCCAAGCTTGTCCAAGGAGTTTAGCCGATGATTGCTAAGGAATTTGAAGACTATCTGCTGGAACATGAAGAAACTTTTTTGACGCCTGGGGAAAATTTGGCGGTTATGATTGACACCCATAATGTGGATCATGCTATCCTATTGCTGAGTCAGATGACATACTCACGTGTACCAGTCGTGACAGCAGATAAAAAGTTTGTTGGCACGATTTCCCTGACCGACATCATGTCCTATCGCATGCGCCATGATTTGCCAGAAGAGGAATTCATGATGACAGACATCGTCCACATGACCAAAATGGACGACTTGACAGTTGGGCCAGATTATACTGTATCAGATGTGCTTCATAAGCTGGTCGACGAGTCATTCCTGCCGGTTGTGGGCGAGGATCAGCATTTTTACGGAATTATTACTAGAAAATCTATTTTGAAAGCTGTCAATTCTTTGTTGCACGGCTTTAGCAAGCAGTACGAAATTCGCAAAAAATGAAAGAATACATTAGACCGTTTTTAAATCAAAAAAACATCTCAGAAAATTCTAAAATTGCCTATTCTTATGATTTGGAGCAGTTTATCGAGGAAGTACATGGCCGGATTACCGAGACCAATCTGCGGATTTATCAGGCCTCTATCAAGGATTTTAAGGCGGCTGTTCAGAAGCGGAAGCTCTCAGCAGTCAATCAATTTCTCTATTTCCTTTATCAGCAGCAGCTTATTGAGGAGTTTCACCGCTTGGTCCTGCCCAAGGTCTCCATATCGAAGGAGCAGGAAAATGAACTGCTGGACCTGTCTGCTTTTTGGCAGGAATCAAGCGTTCCTAGGGGGCGGCTGATGGCTCTTCTTATCTTGGAAATGGGCTTGTTGCCCAGCGAGATTCTGCAGGTCAGAGTGGCAGATGTCAATCTTGACTTTCAGGTTTTGAAGATTGAAAAGGCCGGTCAGAAGCGGGTCATCAAGATTCCTGAGAGCTTGACGGGTGAGTTAGAAGACTATCTGACGGGGACGTATTTATTTGAGAAAAACGGCAAATCCTATTCACGTCAATGGGGCTTCCGTCAGCTAGAGGCTTTCTTGATTGAGCAGGGACAAGCCAGTCTATCTGCCCAAAGCCTACGTGAGCAGTTTATTTTGCGTCAGCGGGAGAAGGGGATTGGCCTTTATGATATTGCCCAAGATTTGGGCTTGAAAACCATGATTACACTAGAAAAATACAGATAAAAATGGATATCAAACTAAAAGATTTTGAAGGCCCGCTGGACCTGCTGCTCCACCTCGTATCTAAGTACCAGGTGGATATTTATGATGTGCCCATTACGGAGGTCATCGAGCAGTATCTGGCTTATGTGGCCACCTTGCAGGCCATGAAGCTGGAAGTGACGGGCGAGTACATGGTCATGGCAAGCCAGCTCATGCTGATTAAGAGCCGCAAGCTCCTGCCTAAGGTGGCGGATAATGCTGAGCTGGAAGATGACTTGGAGCAAGACCTCTTGAGCCAGATTGAGGAATACCGCAGGTTCAAGATTTTGGGTGAGAAAATGTCGCTCCAGCATGATGACCGAGCGCTTTATTATTCTAAGCCCAAGCTGGAGCTGGTTTATGAAGATGCTGAGCTCCTGCATGACAAGTCAACGATAGATCTTTTCTTAGCTTTTTCCAAGGTTATAGCCAAAAAGCAAGAGGAGTTTTCTAAGAGTCATACAACCATTGTGCGAGATGAGTACAAGATCGAGGACATGATGGAAGTGGTGCGCCAGCGCTGTGCTGGTAAGAGCCGTCTGGCTTTGCAGGAGATTTTTGCAGAGACCAAGGACATGAATGAAGTTATTACTCTCTTTCTGGCGACATTGGAATTGGTCAAGGTGCAGGAAGTGCAAGTCATTCAGGAAGAAAATTTTGGAAATATTTATTTAGTAGGAAGAGGAAATGAGTAAGTTAGCAGAGATTGAAGCCCTGCTTTTTGTTGCGGGAGAAGATGGACTCAAGGTTCATCAATTGGCAGAAATCCTTTCTTTGCCGCCGACCGGGGTTATTCAGAGTTTGGAGAAGTTGGCTGAGCAATATGAGGCCAATCCGAACTCCAGCCTGACCCTCTTGGAAACCTCAAAGACTTATAAGCTAGTCACTAAGCCAGAGTTTGCTGAGATTCTGCGGGCCTATTCACGGGCGCCGATTAATCAAAGTCTATCGCGGGCGGCCCTTGAGACCTTGTCTATCATTGCCTATAAGCAGCCGATTACAAGGGTAGAAATAGACGACATTCGTGGGGTTAATTCTAGCGGTGCTTTGGCTAAGCTCTTGGCTTTTGAACTGGTTCGAGAGGATGGCAAAAAGGAAGTCATTGGCCGGCCGAATCTCTATGTGACAACGGATTATTTCTTAGACTATATGGGGATCAATCATTTAGATGAGCTGCCGATTGTCGAAGAAACAGAGCTAGTTGCTGAAGAAAGCCAGCTCTTTATTGAAAGGACAGATATCGATGAGAATCAATAAATACATCGCTCATGCTGGGATAGCCAGCCGCCGTAAGGCAGAAGAGCTAATCAGGCAGGGGAAGGTCGGTATAAACGGCCAAGTGGTACGTGAGTTGGCGACGAACGTCAAGTCTGGCGACCGTGTGGAAGTAGAAGGCCAACCTATCTACAACGAAGAGAAGGTTTATTACCTCCTCAATAAGCCGCGCGGGGTCATTTCCTCTGTCAGTGATGACAAGGGACGTAAGACGGTCGTGGAGCTCTTGCCTCAGGTTAAGGAGCGGATTTATCCGGTCGGTCGTTTGGACTGGGATACTTCTGGTATCCTCATTCTGACCAATGACGGGGATTTTACCGACGAGATGATTCATCCTCGCAATGAGATTGACAAGGTCTATGTGGCGCGTGTTAAAGGATCGGCCAATAAAGAAGTTCTTCGTCCTCTAACTCGAGGTATTGAGATAGAGGGGCGCAAAACCAAGCCAGCGGTTTATGAGATTATCAAGGTTGATCCAGCGAAAAATCGCTCGGTCGTTCAGCTGACTATCCACGAAGGCCGTAACCATCAGGTTAAGAAGATGTTCCAGGCGGTCGGACTGCAAGTGGATAAGCTGTCACGGACTCGCTTTGGTCATTTGGACCTGACGGGCCTCAAACCTGGTGAATATCGCAAGCTCAGTAAAAAAGAAGTCAGCCAGCTGCATACACTGGCTGTAACCAAGACCAAGAAATGATAAAAAAAATGCTTATTTCTCTTGTCCGCTTTTATCAACGTTTTATCTCACCTGCTTTTCCTCCATCTTGCCGCTTTCGGCCCACCTGCTCTAACTATATGATAGAGGCTATCCAGAAGCATGGAGCCAAAGGTGTCCTAATGGGCTTGGCACGTATTCTCCGCTGTCATCCATGGTCTCAGCCAGGAGAGGATCCTGTACCAGACCATTTCAGCCTGAGAAGAAATAATTCAAGAAAAAAGTCACAGTAGATGATTACAGCTCTTTGTTAACTACTACCAAAATTATAGAGCTCTATTTTTTGATTTCACTTGTAAATATTAGCAAAATAGGAAAGAGAAATAGTTGGATGCTATTAAACCTCAAA
>CAUVQK010000007.1:0-14686 GCA_963553705.1 uncultured Streptococcus sp. | reverse complement strand
CTTTTTGTTTAAAAATAGATACAACAGAAAGGAGAAAAGATGTATAAGATTTCCTATAAGACTGAATTGCATGTGGGCAAGGGCGCTCTGCAGCAATTAAGCCATTATAAAAACGAGCATATCTTAGTCGTTGCCGATCCTTTTTTGAAGACATCTGGCACGCTGGATGCTATTTTAGCCAACTTTGATGACAGCAATGATATTGTTGTTTTCACAGATATTGTGCCTGATCCGCCAATCGAAACAGTTGTGGCTGGTATCAAGAGTGCAGGAGACAAGCCAATCAGCATTGTGCTTTCTATTGGCGGAGGCTCTGCCATTGATGCTTCCAAGGCTATGTATTATTTTGCCAAGAAGCAGGGTGCCTTCTCAGAGGCTATTCTCATCGCCATTCCTACAACAAGCGGAACTGGATCTGAAGTGACCGACTTTTCTGTTATCACAGATGCAGACAAAGGCACCAAGTATCCGTTGGTGACAAGTGAAATTCTGCCAGATGTTGCTATCTTGGATGCGGATTTGGTTATGTCTCTTCCTAGCAACATCACAGCAGATACAGGAATGGATGTGCTCACTCACGCTATTGAAGCCTATGTATCCACTGAGGCGACCGACTTCTCCGATGCCTTGGCTGAAAAGGCAATTAAGCTAGTCTTTGAATATCTGCCTAAAGCCTACAAAAATGGTCAGGATGTAGAAGCGCGTGAAAAGATGCACGCAGCATCCACTCTGGCAGGGATGGCTTTCAATACGGCTTACTTGGGTATAAACCACAGTCTGGCTCATGCGGCAGGTGCCAAATTCCATGTTCCTCATGGTCGTTTAAACAGTATTTTAATGCCCCATGTCATTCAGTATAATGCTGGTATCGATCTCAATAATAGGGGCCGGCAGGCAGCGGACAAGACTGTAGCAAGCCGCTATCAGGATATTGCCAAACTACTGGGATGCAGTGCTTCAAGCCCTGTGTCAGGAGTAAGACAGCTGGTTGAAGCCATCAAGAAGCTGCAAAGAAAGCTGGAGATGCCAACTTCTCTGAGAGAATACGGTGTGAAGACAGATGTCTTTGCTCAGTACAAGGTAGAAATTTCAGAAGCTGCCCTGCATGATGGCTGTACTCCGACTAACCCTCGTGTCCCTACGGCAGAAGAACTGCTTAAAGTATTAGAGAAAGCGTTTTAATCCTCTGAATTGCTGTTATGCCAAAATTATTGTATAATGATTAAGAGCATGCAGTACACTTCTGAACGTTTAAAATCATGAAGAAGGTTTACTAAATTGGAAGAAAAACAAAGAATGATACAGGAATACGTTCCTGGGAAACAAGTGACCTTGGCGCACCTTATCGCCAATCCTGATGAAGTCATTTTTGAAAAATTGGGATTGCAGGCAGAAATCAAGGATGCGATTGGAATCTTGACGATCACTCCGAGTGAAGCGGCTATCATTGCGGTTGATATTGCGACCAAGGCTGCAGATGTTCAAGTTGGTTTTGTGGATCGTTTCAGCGGCTCTGTCGTGATGACAGGTGACGTTTCTTCTGTTGAGGCAGCTCTCATTGCCGTTTTACAAGGTCTGGAAGAGATTTTAGGCTTCTCCAGCACTGTCGTAACGCGGACATAAAAAATCAAACTGTCGAGGGGAAGTATGAAGGGCAGAATACTAATTGTTGATGATGATCCAATTGTAAGATTAGATATCCGAAATATATTAGAAGCAGCTGATTATGAAGTGGTGGCTGAGGCATCCGATGGCTTTGAGGCTATTGATTTGTGTCAGAAATATCGTTGTGACTTGGTCATGATGGACATCAAGCTTCCGCTTTTGGATGGCCTGACAGCGGGTAAGAAAATACTAGAAGATGCTTTAGCCTACAGTGTGATTCTACTGTCAGCCTACAGTGATGAACACTATGTTCAAAAAGCTAAAACCAATGGGATTAGTGCTTACTTGGTTAAACCTTTGGATGCCAAGTCCTTGATTCCTATGGTAGAGGTCTGCATTGAGAAGGGCCGTCAGCTGCAGCAGATGTCCAATGAAATGGTCAAGTTGTCAAAAAAGATAGACGATCGGATTGTGATTGAAAAGGCCAAAGGATTGCTGATGGCTCGTGATCATTTGTCAGAGCCAGAAGCTTTCAAGCGCATTCGGACAATTAGTATGCAAAAGAGAGTGCCAATGATTGAGATTGCCAAATTGCTGGTGCTCCAAGATGATGTGTAATGATGTATAAAGATAAGATAAAGCAGCTTTGTCAGGAACAGACAAATTTGGATGAGGCTGATATCGAGCATCTTGTCCAAGAGGCTGACGAATTATTGAAAAACTCAGCTTATGCAAATGAAGATGTCTTCATTGACGTAAAGAATATCTTTTCGGAACATGCCATTGTCATCTTTCATAAAAAGCCGGAAAGCAAGCTCAGCTTGTACGAAAACTCGGTCGTGGGTGCTATGGCCTATCTGGAAAATGAGCCAGGTGTTATCCGGACCTTGGAGACGGGCGCTCCTTCGATAGGGCTTTCGGCCAGATCGCAGGAGGGCTTAGCCATCCATCAGACGGTCTTTCCGATAGTGAGAGAAGAGCGGGTCATTGGAACGCTGATTATCGAAAGAAATGCTCCCCAGACTTTACCGGACAACTTTTCTTTAGATAAAGAGGACGGGGGTTTTGAGTTACGGAGCACTCCTGAGATTTCGGCGCAAGAGCAGTTCGTTTTATTTGATCATATAGATGAAGCTTGTCTGGTCTTTGACCGGCAAGGCTATCTCAAGTATTTCAATCAAGCAGCTGCCGACTCTTATCGCCATAAGCTAGGCTATATGGACTCGATTGAGGGAATGCACTATAGCAATCTGGTCTTAGACAGTCTGACTTTTGAAGAAATCCAGCAACTGGGACCGCAAGCCCCTCAAGAAAAACCTCACCAAGTTGAGGTACATTATGGCACTTATTGCTTTTTGGTCAAACGCTATTTGCTGGCTGAGAGTGAAAATGTGGTCATGATCTGTAAGGATATTACAGACATCAAGGAAAAGGAAGCGCAGCTCTTAACCCATACAACTACCATTCGTGAAATGAACCATCGGGTAAAGAATCACTTGCAAACCGTTGTTTCCTTGCTGCGACTACAGGCTCAGCAAAGTCCAGGAGCAGACACCAAAAAAGCTCTTAATGACAGTATGAATCGTGTGCTCTCCATAGCGGCAACTCACGAGCTCCTGTCTTCTCAGCAGGATGACAGCATTCAGATTGAGCATCTGCTGAAGAAAGTTATCGAAAATGTTCAGCGCTGTTTTTCCGGTCATAGGGAAATAACCCTTACCTATAGCCTGGAACCGGAACTCTGTCTCGACAGTAGCCGGGCCACTTCACTGGCGCTAATCGTCAATGAATTACTGCAGAACAGCTATGAACATGCTTTTAAGGACAAAAAATATCTAGAAAAGCCGCAAATCCATTTGCAGGTTGGACTTAAAAATGATATAATAACTTTAAAAGCACTGGATAATGGTAGCGGTTACAATCAAGAGCATTCCTTTGAGAATCATTTGGGTCTACTCTTGGTGGAGCGCTTTGTCCAAGGAAAATTGTTTGGAACCTTGTCTATCCACTCAGACCATGAGGGGACGACAACGACCATTCGTTTTAAAAAATAAATACTACCAGACTAACAATGATGTCAGTCGAAAAAAGCAATGACGCTTGAAGAATGTAAATGAACTCTGTTTGTTTGCATTGCTTTGAGCGTCTTTTTTTGGAGGTTTTTAGTATGTCAGATAAAATTTTGAGTGTGGGGCTTGATATCGGGACAGCCACTACACAGCTGATCCTTTCAGAGCTTACCATCGAGAATATTGCTTCTGTGTTTACTATTCCTCGTGTCTATATTACAGATAAAAAAGTTCTTTATAAAAGTGAAATTATCTTCACACCAATTTCGGATCAACTCTTGATTGAGGTGGATAAGATCAAAAACTTTGTTCTGAATGAGTATGCCAAGGCAGGTATTCAGAAGAAAGATATTCAGATGGGAGCAGTCATCATTACTGGTGAGACAGCTCGCAAGGAAAATGCCAGTCAGGTGCTGCAAGCCCTGAGTGGCTATGCTGGTGACTTTGTTGTTGCGACAGCTGGGCCAGACCTTGAGAGTATCATCGCTGGTAAAGGGGCCTGCAGCCATCAGTATTCTCAAGAGCATCATACATCAGTCGTCAATATTGATATTGGTGGGGGGACTTCCAATCTGGCAGTCTTCCGAGAAGGAGATGTGATTGATACAGGGTGTTTTGATATCGGAGGTCGGCTGATAAAGATGGATCCGCAGACCCAGCGGATTAGCTATATTGCTCCAAAACTGCAGACTATCATTGCAGAGCAGGGGCTTCAGCTGGCAGTTGGTGAAACGGTCCATCGGGCTGATTTGGATCGGCTGATTCAAGAAATGGTCTCCGTATTAGAACAGTCTGTAGGAATTGACAATCACAGTCCTTACTATGAGCTCCTACAGACCAACCACGGTCTCAAGTTGAACTATGATCTCCACTGCGTATCTTTCTCTGGTGGTGTAGCTGATGGAATATACTTGGAAACGACCTCGGCGGATGATTTCCGCTATGGGGATATCGGTATCCTGCTTGGCAGGGCGTTGAGAAAATCCAAGATTTTTGATCAAAAGAAAGTCATCCAGTCAGCTGAGACCATCCGGGCAACCGTTGTTGGAGCCGGCAGCCATACGACCGATGTCAGCGGCAGTACCATTACCTACATCTCCGATATCCTTCCTATTAAGAACATTCCAGTTCTCAAACTGGCTGCTTCTGATGAGCATGAGGATAAGGAGGGACTGCAGCAGATTATCAGGGACAAGGTGGCCTGGTTCACACTGGAAAATGAAGTCCAGCAGGTGGCTTTGGCAATCAATGGAGAAAAAAGCCCAAGCTTCGCCCGGGTTTTGGAATACGCAGAGGCTATTGTCAAGGGAATGAGCGAAAGCATTGAAAAGAAAATTCCGTTGCTAGTGGTGGTCAGAGAAGATATGGCCAAGGTTCTAGGTCAATGTCTCTTTGCTCAGTTGCCTAAGGATTATCCATTTGTCTGCATTGACTCAGTGGATGTTCAAAATGGCGACTATATCGATATTGGTAATCCAGTTATTGAAGGCTCGGTCTTACCGATTGTCGTGAAAACATTGGTGTTTAATTAAACTTTTATTTACACAAAGGAGGAAGTAATCCATGATTTTGAAAACAAAATTGTTTGGTCGGCTTTACGAATTTAAATCCGTAAAAGAAGTGCTGGCCAAAGCCAATGAGTACAAATCCGGAGACCAGCTAGCCGGAGTAGCAGCAGAATCTGCTGAAGAGCGTGTCGCTGCTAAGGTTGTACTAGCTCAGCTGAAACTGTCTGATTTGTTCAATAATCCGGTAGTCCCTTATGAAGAAGATGAGGTAACACGGATTATCATTGACGATGTCAATCTTCGTACTTATGAAAAGATTAAGAACTGGACAGTAGAAGAACTGCGTGAGTGGATCTTGGATAACAAGACTAAGAACGTAGACATTCAGTGGCTGTCTCGTGGGTTGACTTCTGAAATGGTAGCAGCGGTTGCTAAGTTGATGACCAACTTGGACTTGATTGTAGCTGCCAATAAGATTGTCATTACCAAACATGCCAATACAACGATTGGTATGCCGGGAACATTCTCTTCTCGTCTTCAACCAAACCATACCACAGATGACCCAGACGGGATCATGGCTTCTACTATGGAAGGTTTTGCCTATGGATGTGGGGATGCTCTTTTGGGGTTGAACCCAGTAGACGACTCTGTGGAAAGTACCAAACGGGTCTTGCATAAGTTTAATGACTTCATCGAAGAGTACAAGATTCCAACTCAGCACTGTGTACTAGCTCACGTTACTACTCAGATTGAAGCTATGAATCAAGGTGCTCCGACAGGATTGGTCTTCCAATCTATCGCTGGATCTGAAAAAGGAAATGAAGCCTTTGGTTTTGATGCTAAGATTATTCAGGAAGCTTGGGATACAGCTCTGAAAGTGGGAACAGCTGCTGGACCGAATGTCATGTACTTTGAAACAGGTCAAGGTTCTGAGCTTTCATCTGATGCTCACCATGGAGCAGACCAAGTGACTATGGAAGCACGTTGTTATGGTTTCGCTAAACGATTCGATCCATTCTTGGTAAATACCGTTGTTGGATTTATCGGGCCAGAATATCTCTACGATTCTAAGCAAGTTATCCGTGCTGGTTTGGAAGACCACTTCATGGGCAAACTGACTGGTATCTCAATGGGTTGTGATATCTGTTACACTAACCACATGAAGGCTGACCAAAACGACGCTGAAAATCTCTTGGTTCTTCTCGGAGCAGCCAATGTTAACTACATCATGGCGATTCCTCATGGTGACGATATCATGCTTAACTATCAAACAACTGGTTACCATGAAACAGCAACCATGCGTTCGCTTCTCAATAAACGTCCGATCAAGGAATTTGAAGAGTGGATGGAAAAAATGGGCTTGATGGAAGATGGTCACCTGACAGAAATCGGCGGAGACGGCTCCATCTTTATGAAATCAAATTAGCAAGGAGGAAATCATTGTGGATGAATTGCAATTAAAAGAAATGATTCGCTCATTGTTAAATGAGATGGGCGGCGACTCAGCTGTTAAAGAAACAGCAGCGACTGACCAGAACAAAGCTGAAAAACCTGCGGTTTCTCTGCAGGAAGAAGTCAAACAAGACACTTCAGTGATTGAAGATGGCATCATTCCAGATATAACGGAAGTAGATATTCAGGAGCAGTTCTTGGTTCCGAATGCCATCAATGAAGAAGCCTACCGAAAGATTAAGAAATTTACTCCGGCACGTCTGGGCTTATGGCGGGCAGGCGATCGCTACAAGACACAAAGTGTTTTGCGTTTCCGTGCAGACCATGCGGCAGCTCAGGATGCGGTCTTCTCCTATGTATCAGATGACTTTGTCAAGGAAATGGGCTTCATTCCTGTACAGACCAAGGCAGCAACTAAGGATGAGTACTTGACACGTCCAGATTTTGGCCGGGTCTTCCCTGAAGATCAGCAGGCGATTATCAAGGAAAAATGCAAACCTAATGCTAAAGTTCAGATTGTCGTTGGTGATGGTCTTAGCTCATCAGCTATCGAGGCTAACGTCAAAGACTTCCTGCCAGCTCTGAAGCAAGGTCTAAAAATGTTCGGACTGGACTTTGGTGAAGTACTCTTTATCAAGCATGCTCGGGTTGCAGCTATGGACCAAATCGCAGAACTGACTGGTGCAGAAGTTATCTGTATGCTGGTCGGTGAGCGTCCAGGCCTGGTAACAGCTGAGTCTATGAGTGCTTATCTGGCTTACAAGCCAACGGTCGGCATGCCAGAAGCGAAACGGACCGTTGTTTCCAATATTCATAAAGGCGGAACACCAGCCGTTGAAGCTGGAGCCTATGTAGCAGAAATCATTAAGAAGATTCTTGATAATAAGAAATCAGGAATTGATTTGAAATAATAGGAGGTAGTGGCTTTGAAAAATGATCGATTAGGTGCAAATGTATTAAGTGCCCTTCTGATTTCAAACGTGGATGCAGGTTTGGCAGCTTCTTTGGAGCTTAAACCACATCACAGAAGCCTGGGCATTATTACTTCTGACTGTGATGATGTCACTTATGTAGCCTTGGATGAAGCTACCAAGGCAGCAGATGTCGAAGTGGTCTATGCTCGCAGTATGTATGCTGGCGCAGGCAACGCTTCAACTAAGCTGGCTGGTGAAGTCATCGGTATCTTGGCTGGTCCAAACCCAGAAGAAGTTCGCAGCGGTCTGGATGTAGCAGTCTATGAAATCGAAAATGGGGCTAGCTTCTACAGTGCCAATGATGATGACAGCATTCCTTATTTTGCACATTGTATCTCTCGTGCGGGTTCTTACCTGTCAGAGGGTGCTAATGCAGAAGAAGGAACAGCAATTGCTTACTTGATTGCTCCACCGGGTGAAGCAATGGTAGCACTGGATGCGGCTTTGAAAGCAGCAGATGTGCAGGTTGGTGCCTTCTACGGCCCACCGAGTGAAACCAACTTTGCCGGCGGCCTTCTGGTCGGATCACAGTCAGCCTGCCGAGCTGCCTGCGATGCATTTGCGAATGCAGTTATCGCAGTAGCAAATGATCCTAAAAGTTATTGATTAGGAGTTGATTAAATGGCAGATAGAGCACTAGGTTTAATTGAAGTAAAAGGTTATCTAGGTGCTGTAGTTGCTGCAGATGCGGCTTTGAAGGCTGCCAATGTATCATTGCTTAATATTGAAACGGTCAAAGCTGGTTTGAATACGGTTCAATTGATAGGCGATGTCAGTGCAGTCCGATCAGCGGTTGATGCAGCAGTTGAGTTGGTACAGGATAAACCTTACTATCTGGCCAGCCATGTAATTTCTAGGCTGGATAATCAGACAGACCTTCTCTTTGTACCAAAGAGAAACAGTAAAACAGCTAAAAAAGAGATTGCTTCTACGGCGGAAACAATCCCTTCAGAAAAAATAGAAGAAAAGCCTCAGCCTGTAAAGGAAACTAAGGCTGAACCAGCAGAGAAGCTTGAAGGAGAGACAAGGACCTACACCAGAGAAGGACTGGAAAAACTAAAAGTCGTCGAACTACGCAGCCTTGCCTATCATCAAGAAGGTATCCGTCTCAGCAAGAAAGAAATCAAATTTGCCAACAAGAAACTTCTCGTTGAGACTTTGATGGAAACAATAGGAGAGGAGTAATTGCGGATGTTTTTAGAAGATAAAGATTTGGTATCGATTCAGGAAGTAAGGAATTTGATTCGGGATGCAAAGAAAGCCCAAGCAGAACTTGCTAAAATGAGCCAAGAGCAAATTGATACCATTGTAAAAGTAGTAGCGAAAGCTTGTTATGATGAGCGTGAACGCCTAGCTAAAATGGCGGCTCAGGAAACTGGCTTTGGCCGCTGGGAAGACAAGGTGTTGAAAAATGCTCTTGCTTCCAAAGGTATTCTTGAAGAAATCAAGGATATGAAAACGGTTGGGGTTCTCAGCGAAGACAAGGAAAAGAAAGTCTTGGAAGTTGGGGTTCCAGTCGGTGTCATTGCTGGCTTGATTCCATCAACCAACCCGACATCAACGGTTATGTATAAGGCTTTGATCGCCTTGAAGGCAGGAAACAGTATCGTCTTCTCTCCTCACCCAAATGCTCTTAAGTGTATTGAGGAAACAGTGGAAATCATCAAGAAAGCTGCTAAATCAGCTGGATGTCCGGATGGAGCTATCAGTGCGATTCATCGGGTATCCATCGCAGCTACAAATGAGTTGATGCGACACAAGGATACAAATCTGATTTTGGCGACTGGCGGAAATGCCATGGTCAAAGCAGCATACTCATCTGGTACACCAGCAATCGGTGTAGGTCCTGGTAACGGTCCAGCCTTCATCGAAAGAACAGCAGATGTGCCAAAAGCAGTTCGTCAGATTTTGGATTCTAAAACTTTTGACAATGGTGTGATTTGTGCATCTGAGCAGTCTATCATCGTTGAAGAAGATATGAAGGAAAAAGTTGTAGCAGAGTTCAAGAAACAAGGTGCTTACTTTGTTCCAGCAGAAGATGCTAAGAAACTAGGCTCCTTCATTATCCAGCCGAGTGGTGCGATGAATCCGAAGATGGTTGGTAAAACACCGCAAGTGATTGCTGAGTTAGCTGGTATTTCAGTTCCAGCAGATGCTCGGGTCTTGATTGCAGAAGAAACAGGCGTCGGCAAGCAGTATCCATATTCTATGGAAAAACTGGCTCCGGTCTTGGGCTTCTACACTGTCAAGGACTGGTTGGAAGCTTGTGAGCTGAGCATTAAGATCTTGCATCATGAAGGTGCAGGCCACACTCTTGCTATCCACAGTCAAAACGAAGAAATCATTCGTGAATTTGCACTGAAAAAACCAGTATCTCGTCTGCTGATTAATACGCCAGCAGCTCTGGGTGGTGTCGGTGCAACGACTGGTCTCTTCCCAGCCTTTACTTTGGGTTGTGGAGCAGTGGGTGGCAGCGCAACATCTGATAATGTCAGCCCGCTCAATCTCTTCAATATCCGTCGTGTAGCTTACGGTACATCAGAACTGTCAGACCTGCGACAAGCAGAAAATATGGCAGTGGAAGAACCAAAAGCAGTAGCAGTTGACGGATCAAACGAAGAAGAACTGGTAACCTTGTTGGTTCAACGCGTATTGGAAAAACTAAAATAGTCAATATTAAACATTAAAATTGGAGGATACAATCATGGCAAACGCAAATGCATTAGGAATGGTAGAAACAAGAGGACTCGTCGGCGCAATCGAAGCAGCTGATGCAATGGTCAAAGCCGCTAACGTAACTTTAGTTGGTAAAGAACAAGTCGGCGCTGGATTGGTAACAGTCTTGGTTCGTGGTGATGTCGGCGCAGTCAAAGCAGCGACAGATGCTGGAGCAGCTGCAGCTGAAAACGTTGGTGAATTGATTTCAGTTCACGTAATTCCACGTCCACATGCTGAAGTAGAAGTAATCTTGCCTCATCAAGAATAAGATTACAGACTTTCGGATAAAATTAAAAACAAGAAAATAATTGGAGGAAATAAACATGGCAAACGCAAATGCATTAGGAATGGTAGAAACAAAAGGACTCGTCGGCGCAATTGAAGCAGCTGATGCAATGGTCAAAGCCGCTAACGTAACTTTGATTGGTAAAGAACAAGTCGGTGCTGGTTTGGTAACTGTAATGGTTCGTGGTGATGTCGGCGCAGTCAAAGCAGCGACAGATGCTGGAGCAGCTGCAGCTGAAAATGTTGGTGAATTGATTTCAGTTCACGTAATTCCACGTCCACATGCTGAAGTGGAAGTCATTCTGCCCAAATAATCTGGGACAGATAAATATTTGCTGAAAGGGCCTGTATTGTAGTGTTCAGGCTTGATACAGGCCTCTGATGCAAATAGAATACTCAGTGAAAATGAAGCTTATGGGCAGCAGCTCGATACTAGACAGAAATGTTGATTTTCGGAGAGTATCAGATTGATTTTCACAGAGTATCAACGGAGTAGAAGGATGTGAATACATGTCAGTTTTTACAGAAGCTAAGATCAGAAAGCTTTATAGAGAATCCGTTCTCGCTGATAACGGTGTCTTTGAATTAAACAAAGATGAAAAACTGACGCCAGCAGCCAGAGGTTTTCTCAATGATCACCATATTCGAATTATTTCTTCAGGTCAGACCAAAGGGAAAACAGCCTCAGCTGTTGATGCTATCAGGGTACCGATTACAAACCTTGAGGACTCTGCTGTGTATCCACGACTATTTAGACTGACTAAACTTTATACTTGCTTTTTGAAGAACCAGAGAGAATTGCATCAGGCTTTTCAGGATGAAAAGTGTGAGCAAGTTGGCCAACTATTGAACATAGTAGAACAAATCGTCGGCCATCATATTCTGGATGATATTTCTGATTACCAGACAGACCTGCCTAGCAATGCAGAATTGCAGGCCATTCGGGTCAGTCGACAGCTAGATCAAGAAACGGTGATGATGAGTTATCAAGAGCCGACTTGGCAGCTGAATTGCTATGAAACATATATCGAAACGACCCTCCTGCGCAAAGAATTAGAGCAGGCTGCTGATGGTGACAGAGATCAATTTGCTTGTAAGGTTTCTCAATTATTAAAATCAATTGAAGTCTTGCTCTGGTTGATAGCAAGCTAATAACAAGAGAAAGAAGAACGGCAATGACTTTAGAAAATTTGGTAAATAAAGTAATTGATAAAGTTCAGGAAGAATTGCAGGGGTCATTTGAGGTAGAGGCGAGCGGACGTCATGTCCATTTGAGTCAGGAAGATTTGGAAGCCTTGTTTGGTCCCAACTATCAATTAACAAAAGCAAAAGACCTATCACAGCCAGGCCAGTTCGCTAGTCAAGAAAGGCTGACAGTTGTCGGTCCAAAAGGCGCTTTTCACAATGTGGTTATTCTGGGACCTGTTCGCAAACATTCTCAGGTAGAAGTTTCCCTGACCGATTGTTTGCAGCTGGGCACCAAGGCTCCCATTCGCGAAAGTGGTGATATCGAAGGAACACCGGGTGTCATCTTGGCTCATGGGGACAAGGCAGTTTGTCTGGATAAGGGCATGATTGTAGCTAAGCGTCATGTTCATATGACACCGGAAGATGCCGAACGTCTGAATGTAAAAAATCACGAGATTGTACAAGTCAGAGTAGAAGGTGCTCGTCCGCTGATATTTGATGATGTGGTCATCCGTGTTAGTCCTAAATTTGCGACTTATATGCATATTGACTATGATGAAGCCAATGCCTGTGGTTTCAAAAAAGGAACACGCGGACGGATTATTAAAAAATAAGTCGTATGAGCAAATAAAAGGTAGGTAAAGAATGGAAAATCTAGATCATTTAGTAGATTTGATTACAGACCGCCTGATGGAAAAGTTGAAGAAAAAGCCTCAGAAACCCTCAGTATACGTCATTGGAGGCGATAAGATTCCTGACTTATTAGAAGGGGAAGGCTTTCAAGTTGTAAAAGATTCTTGCACAGCAGAGATTGTTGTTGTGGAGTCACTTGGTTTTGATGCTTTTCTAAGACTCTCATCCCTTTGCCCTTTAGCGGTGGAGGAAGCAGTCATTTTAAAGAGTCTTTTGAAAGGCAAAAAAGTCCTCGTATCAGACAACGCCTTTGCTATTCAACAGTACAAGCAATCTTCTAAGGTGCACTTGTATCAGGAACTGCAGGGACAGCGAGAAAAGCTGATTCGCTACGGTCTGCAATTTTATAAAGAAGGCCAACTCTTAGCGCTCCTAGAAAGCAATCAAGCTGAAGAGCCTCGTCCGGAAGTGAAACGGGTGGTGGCAGAAGAAGTCAGCCAGAAGACTAAGGCGCCAGGAAAGCCGGTTTTGCTTACAGAGAAGAGGCTGAGAGAAATGGGCTTACCTGAAAGCGGAAGCTTTAAAATAGAAAAAGGAATGATTGTGACAGCCTTGGCGAGAGATTATCTAAAACGTCAAAAAATAGAAATCATAGAATAAAGGAGTGGGTAGAGATGTTTGTTGGTAAAGTAAAAGGAAGCCTTTGGGCGACTAGAAAAGACGAAAATTTAAATGGTTTGAAATTTTTAGTGGTCGAACGGCAGCTAAATGAACATCAAAGTGACCCAGCTCTGCTTATTGTGGCCGACTGCATCGGTGCAGGCGAAGGAGACCAAGTAATGGTAACCACTGGCAGTTCTGCCCGGATGAGCCTAAATAAGACGAATATCCCTGTGGATATGGTCGTTGTGGCTATCATTGACAAGGTTGACTATCACAGTGATGAAGAATATTAGAAACTAAGGTAATGTTATGAGTATCAATGAAATTATCATTTATATCATGGTTCTATTCATGCTGATCGGTGCAGTGGATAAATGTATCGGTGGCAAACTAGGACTAAGTGAAAAATTTGAAGAAGGAATCATGGCTATGGGAGCTTTGGCTCTGTCTATGGCTGGGATTATGGTAATCGCTCCCCTCTTGGCGGATGTCTTGAAACCAATTGTCGTGCCTTTGTATGGCTTGGTGGGCGCTGACCCGTCTATTTTTGCGACAACCTTCATTGCCAATGATATGGGAGGAGCTCCTCTGGCTCTCAGTCTGGCTCAGGATCCAGCGGTAGGAAATTTCGCTGCCTTTGTACTGGGCTCTATGATGGGGCCAACCATCGTCTTTACGATTCCGGTTGCCTTGGGTATTATCGAAAAAGATGACCGTCCGCTTTTGGCTCGCGGAATCCTATACGGTTTGGTAACTGTTCCGATTGGCTGTCTCCTTGGAGGAATTTTCGTGCCAGGTCTGCCTTTTGGAACCTTGGTTGTCAATCTTATCCCGATTATCATTGTATCTGCTCTGATTTTCATAGGATTGCTTTTGGCACCTAATGCCATGATTAAAGGTTTTGAAGTGTTTGGTCAGATTATTGTTATCTTGGCAACGCTTGGTTTGGCTTTTGGTGCAGCTCAGCTTCTGACTGGAAATGAATGGCTCATCAGCCTCTATCCAAAAGGTGCTGAGACACTGAAGGAAGCTTTTGAAGTTGTCGGAACGATTGCCGTGACCTTGGCTGGAGCCTTTGGTCTGGTAGCTGTCTTTACCAAGGTAGCTAACAAACCGCTTTCTGCTATCGGAAAATCCCTAGGAATGAACGAAGTTGGTGCAGCTGGTTTGGTAGCTTCTCTGGCTAATAACATTGCCATGTTCCAGATGATGAAGGATATGGACAAACGCGGTAAGATTATCAACGTAGCCTTTGCCGTATCTGCTTCCTTCGTTATCGGAGATCACCTAGGCTTCACAGCTGGTCAAAAACCGGAAATGATTGTGCCGATGATGATTGGTAAATTTGTCGGCGGTATCACAGCGGTATTACTGGCTTTCTTCTTAACGAAAAAGGAAGCTTAGACTTGGAGGTATGAAGTATGGCAGATATTAATCGTTCTGACCTAGAAACATTGGTTCGTAAGATTTTATTGGAAGAATTAGCCACTAAAGATGGTGGGAAGAAGGTCAGTAAGGCAGGCGTGGCTTCTATCGCCCTGCCAGGTCTAGATGTTCGTCCAGAAGATCGCTTGGATACAGGTGATGCGAG
>CAUVQK010000006.1:0-14734 GCA_963553705.1 uncultured Streptococcus sp. | reverse complement strand
GCTCATATATATGATAGCGAGGGCTGTACTTATTTCTTCTTATTCTTGCGAATGAAAATATCAAAGTAAACAGCGACGATAACAACGAAACCAGTAATAAAGAGTTGATAGTGGGGCTGTAGGTCGATATAAGGCAAACCAATTTTCAGGACTGACATGATGAAGACCCCGATAATGGTACCAATAACAGATCCGACACCACCAGCTAGAGAAGTTCCCCCTACTACGACACCGGCAATTGCATCAAGCTCCATACCGTTACCAGTACCTGGCAGAATCGTAGAATAGGTGGCTGCATAAGCAACGGCAGCAAGCCCTGCTGACAGACCGCCTATGACATAGGCCATGCCTTCCCATTTGACAACATTGACCCCAGACAGACGAGTGGCTTCTTTATTGGAGCCAATCGCGAAGATATAGCGGCCAATTTTTGTCTTGTTCAATACTACCGCAGCAAGAACAGCCACAAGCACCAGCACGATCAAGCCTGTCGGGAAATTATCCTGAGTTCGGAATAAATCTTTGTACCAACCTTCACCTGTTCCACGAAGAGGGAAGGTCACACTTTGGACATTTGAGACAATGGAGCTCAGACCGCGGGAAATCATCATCGTACCCAGCGTCGCAATAAAAGGCGGCAAACCGAATTTTGCGACCATGATTCCATTGAGCAGGCCGAATAATCCTCCAATGACTAGAATGGCCAGCAAAGACAGCCAGAGCGGCCAGCCCATCTTGGTATGAAGGACACCCCCGATAATAGCCGAGCACATCATCACCGTACCAATAGAGAGATCAATACCACCTGTAATGATGACAAATGTGACCCCAATGGCAAGGAAACCAATGTAATATGACGCATCTAAGATACTGACTACCGTATCAAACGAACGAAATGATTCGCTGGAGATGGCAAAGAAGGCAAAGATTACCACCAAGGCAATCAAGGCAATCAGCTTTTGTAAACCAACTGTTTTTTCTAATTTCATCCATAAGGATTGTTTCTCTTCCATACGTAAACACCTCTGTTTTCACTTTTAACGGTCAGTCGCTAGCGCCAAGATTCTCTCTTGCGTTGCTTGGCTAATATCCAGCTCACCCGTTTTTCTACCTTCACACATGACTACGATTCGATCGCTCATCCGTAAGATTTCTGTCAGTTCTGACGAAATCATGATAATGGATTTGCCTTGCGCAACCAGATCATTCATCAGTGTGTATATTTCACTTTTTGCTCCAACATCAATCCCTCGTGTTGGCTCATCAAAGATTAAAATATCACTATTTTGTTCCAGCCATTTGGCGATGACTACTTTCTGCTGGTTCCCTCCCGAAAGATTGCGGACCAGCTGTTTGGATGACGGTGTCTTGGTATGTAAAGATTGAACAAACTGATCACTTGCCTTGACAATCGCACCATCATCAATCAAGCCAGCCTTGATATACTTATCAAGATTGGTTATAACCGTATTGTTGGCAATGGTCATGTCCACGATACAGCCAAAGCGCTTGCGGTCTTCAGACAAGTATCCAATTCCTTCCCGAATGGCATCTTGGGGAGAATTGATGCTTACTTCTTTCCCATTTATAAAAATGGAACCGCTTTCTTTTTTGTCTGCACCAAACAGCAAACGGGCAACTTCTGTCCGACCGGCTCCCATCAATCCTGAGAAACCTAGAATTTCACCCTTATGGAGTTTGAAACTCACATCTTTAACGGCTGTTCCTGCACAGAGGTTTTTCACCTCCAGCACTACAGGAGCATCTTCTGCTACTGTTGACGCAGCCTTAGGATCTTCATAAATCGTCCGTCCAACCATCATGGAGATGATTTCATCCTTGGTGGTGTCTTTGGTATTGACCGTGCCTACATACTCACCGTCACGCATAACAGTCACGCGGTCTGTGATTCGGGCAATCTCATCCATCCGGTGAGAAATGTAGATAATACCGACACCTTTTGCACGCAAGTCGTCAATGATGACAAAGAGCTCATTGATTTCCGATTCAGTCAGAGCTGCTGTCGGTTCGTCAAAGACAATCACCTTGGCATCCATTGAGAGGGCCTTGGCAATTTCGACCATTTGTTGTTTCCCAACTGTCAGATTTCCTACTTTTTCAGTTGGGTTAATGTCTAGTTTTAAGAGACTAAAGAGTTCTTTTGCTTTCTTAATACTGGATGCATCGTTAATGAAGAAGCTGCCTTGAACTTCTTCCCGTCCAATAAAGATATTTTGAGCCACTGTTAGATGGTTCATCATATTCAATTCTTGGTGAACGATAACGATCCCTGCATCCATTGCTTCCTTGGGCTTGGAATAGACCACTTCTTCTTGATTGTAATGAATAGTACCCTCATTTGCTCCGTAGATACCAGTCAAGACCTTCATCAAAGTGGATTTACCAGCCCCATTTTCACCCATCAGAGCATGCACTTCACCAGCCCGCAAGTCAAAATTGACCCCTTTTAAGGCTCGGACTGGACCGAAGCTTTTAACAATGCCCTTCATTTCTAATATGACAGGATGATCCATGCTACTCACCTACCTGTTCCAGTTTTGCAATTCTTGCTTTTAAATCTTCGATTTCTTCTATTTGATTGAGAAATACGGCGGCTAATTCGAGTAATAAATGGCTATTCATAAAATGGTCCTGAGCATGGACCGCCAGCAGACTTGGAGGATTGGCTTTGCCACTCAGTTCAGACTGGATAAGGCTGGTCTGTAAGTTGTGAGCCTCCACGCTAAGTTTTCTCGCTTGTTCCAACTCAGCATTTGCTTCTTCCTTCTGACCTGACTGAGCCAACTCCAAACTCTGCATGACTTGCGCAGTCACTTTACTACTCTTGATAATCAGTCGCATCAGCTCTTGGCTTGAGCCTTTGTCTTGTCCTGCCATAGGCCTAGTCCATTAATACTTCAGCCTGACGAAGCACTTCTTCGCCTCTCATCAACTCGAAATCTTCATCACTAATGACTGCGACTGGTACCTGTAGGCTTGCTTTAGCCTTTTCTTCTAAATAGGCTAATTGCGGACTGAGCAGTAAGACATCGATATTCTTCAAGTTATTCATACCCGTAATCCCAATGGAATAAAAGGAATAATCCAATTGGTCACGATGAATAACTTCATTGATTCGCTCTACTAACATGCTGGTTGTTAAGCCACCCACACAGGCTAGAATAATTGTCTTGGTCATCTAAGCTACTCTCTTTCTATTGGGTAGGTTGCGTGCCCAGAAAGAGGCACGCCCACCCAAAATCTTTATTTATGAATTGGCCCTAATAATTGGCAAGCACGGTAGTCGGCTGATTCCAAATCTTCTGTGCCAAACAGTGACCAGTTCTTCGGACGGAAGATGTCTTCCTCTGGCACATTGTGCATATTGACTGGGATACGCAGCATGGAAGCCAGCGTAATCAAATCCGCTCCAATATGGCCATAGGTAATGGCACCGTGGTTTGCTCCCCAGTTGTTCATAACATCATAGACAGACTTAAAGGCACCTTTTCCTGTCAAACGCGGTGCAAACCAAGTGGTTGGCCAGCCTGGATCTGTTCGATTATCCAAGGTATGATGCACTTCCTCTGGCAATTCCAAGGTATATCCTTCAGCGATTTGCAAGACCGGACCTACGCCTTTGAGGATGTTCAAGCGCACCATGGTCACAGGCATATGACCCTTGGTCAAGAAGCGAGTAGAGAAGCCGCCCCCACGGAAATATTCGCGATTGGCTGGTGGGAAGTCTGTTTTTTCAAGCATGGCATCCACTTCACTCTGCTCCAATTCCCAGAATGGCTTGATGACTGGCTTGCCGTCTCGACTGGCTTGACCTGTACCATCCAGAGTACAAGAACCAGAGTTAATCAAGTGCAGGAAGCCATCAGCTGCCTGGCCTTCCAACTGATGTCCTGTCACACGTTCTACCGCTTCTGGACTCCAATAAGTCCGGACATCAGCGAAGATTTGCGGTGTATTTGTCAAGAGATAGTTAAAGAGCATAGACACACCATTGAGCGAGTCATTTTCTGTCGCAAAAACATAAGGTTTACGGATACCATTCCAATCAAACTGAGTATTGAGGAAGGTTTCCATGAAGTCCCCGTTCGGGAAGTGGTCAGTCCATTGACGCTGACCTTGGAAGCCAGCAACTAAGGCATGATGTCCAACAGCTTCTTCCTCAAAGCCAAGCTCAGCCAAGCGAGGATTGCCTTGCATAAGGTCTCGGCCAATCATGAACATCTTGACTACAAATTCCCATTGTTTTGCTTTTTCTTCTGGAGAAAGAACCAAGTCTTCGCGGTTGCGATCCACACCCTCTTTGATGTGCTCTTTGACCCAGACCATGGCCCGTTCAAATTCTTCGTGGTCATAAATGCCTCGGTCAATCCGACGAGTAAACTCCGTCATATCAACTGATTCATTGCGCATGCCCAGGTATTCTTGGAAGAAGTCTGGGTTGACAATGGAGCCACCAATTCCCATGGAGACGCTGCCCATAGACAAGTAAGCTGTGTCACGCATCAGTCCTGTTGCCAAAGCAGCCCGGCTATAACGCAGAATTTTTTCTTTTACATCTTCTGGAATTTCAGTGTCGCTGGCTTCTTGTACATCCCTACCATAAATACCAAAAGCCGGAATACCTTTTTGGGCATGTGAAGCCAATACTGCAGCGAGATAAACAGCTCCTGGCCGTTCAGTGCCATTGAAGCCCCAGATTGCATGCGGAATATCTGGTGACATATCCATGGTTTCACTACCATAGCACCAGCATGGTGTCACTGTGATAGTCGCGCAGACATTTGATTTTTTGAATAATTCATGTGATGCGGCTGCCTCAGGGACACGACCGATGGTAGATGGCGAAATAACACATTCAACAGGCTGACCGTCGGGATATTTCAAAGTTGAGCTAATCAAGTCAGCCACACTTTTAGCCATATTCATGGTTTGTACTTCTAGTGATTCCCGAACACCTTGGCGACGTCCGTCAATGGTTGGACGAATTCCAATACGTGGATGTTGAGTCATAATCATTTCCTCCAATGTTTCTTATTCTTTGATGCTTCCGTCACCATTATATTTACGATAACCAGGGTGACGGCCTGTGACTTTATAATTGGCCCGCATTGCAAACAAGCGTTCCAAGGTTGGACGAGAAATTTCCTCCTCCTCAACTCCCTTAGTAGAAAGCAACATGCGTCCGTGGAAAGTAGTCTTAGCAACCAGCTCCAAGGTTTCCATCCGATAGTAAGCTGTAATTACATCACTTCCTACAGTCAGGGCACCATGATTTTCAAGTAACATGACATCATGTTCTGGCAAGTACGGGGTGATGGCATCTGGCACTTCCATGGTAGATGGCACGCCAAAGGGAGTGATAGGAATTGCCCCTACTACAATGGCACTCTCAATCAAGGAATAGGTATCAAGCGGAATATGAGCCAGTGCAAAGCCAGTCGCAATTGGCGGATGCGCGTGGACAACAGCATTCACATCCTCCCGTTCTTCATAACAGCGAATGTGCATCTTGATTTCACTGGATGGACGATAGCCGTCCTGAGCCTCAATAATCTCCCCTTTTAGATTGAGCTTGACGAGTTTTTCAGGCGTGATAAAGCTCTTACTGATACCTGTTGGCGTTGCAATAATGGTATCTTGGTCTAGACGGACTGAGACATTGCCGTCATTAGCGGCTACCCAGCCTAGTTGCCACATCTTGTGGCATACATCACATATTTGTTCGCGGATTATTTCTTCTTGATGATCCATAATCTCACTCCTTTCTGGATTCATCATAGTATTTTTTGTAAGCGCATTCAATACCTGTACCTTTAATTGATAAATAGCCAACTTTTATATAACAATATATCCAAAACTGTTCATAATCGTTCAATCTAATGGTTACTATATTGATTTTTTTTCGTTTATTGTGTTATAATGTGACCATAAATGTTCAGCTTTGTTCATCGGTGGAGGTCACTATGGTTTCTTTGGAACGAATGAGTCGAATTATAGACATTCTCAGCAAGCGAAAGATTATTGCAACCGCCCAACTTGAAGAACTTTTGTACTGTTCTACATCAACGCTTCGACGGGACTTGATTGAGCTAGAAAAAGAGGGGAAAATCATCCGCTCTCATGGTGAAGTCATGCTGATTACTGCCAACAACGTAGAATATGTGTATTCTGCTCGCGCCCGTGAAGAAGAAAAAAGCAAGCAACAAATTGCTGAAATTGCTTCAACTTTTATCACTCATAACCAGTCTATCTTCATTGACAGCTCTACGACTGCAGCTATGCTCATTCCGCATTTGGCACCTTTCCAGAACCTACGTGTCATAACAAATGGTATTGAAGCAGCCCGCCAGCTAAATAACTTTGAAAATGTTACCCTCTTTTTATCAGGCGGACATATTGGCTGCGGGACCAATTCTGCGCTGGGCGATTTTGCTGCCAACTTCATCAATAATTTCCATGCAGACTTGCTCTTCTTTAGCTGCCGCGGATTGGATCGCTACGCTGCCTACGAAGCCAATCACAATCAGGCACATATCAAGCGCGAAATGATCGCTAATAGTGACAAGGCAATTCTATTGGCCGACCACTCTAAGTTTAACACTAGTCATTATTTCAAACTTTCCAACTATTCTAGCCTGGATTGCATTATCACCGACCAGGCACCAGTTGAATCCTTCCAAAACGCTGTCGGCAGCCAGTGCGAAATCCTCTGGTAAGCAACTTTCTTTAAACACAAACTAGACCAAGATAAGCCTATCTCGGTCTAGTTTTTTGTCTATCTTTTTCATTATTGAGCCAAAGGATAACAGCGTTCTATCAAAAATAAAAATCTGGACATAATCCAGATTTTTAAATCATATACTCTACACTATAGCTGGCATCCGATAGAATGCGGGACAGAAACTGTTTGGTCCGCTCTTCCTTCGGGCTAGAGAAGAACTCCTGAGGAGGATTTTCTTCGACGATGTGACCTCCGTCCATAAGGATGACATGGTTGGCCACATCACGGGCAAAGCTCATCTCGTGGGTCACAACGACCATGGTCACTCCCTCCTGAGCCAGCTGTTTCATGACACTGAGAACTTCTCCGACCAATTCCGGATCTAGAGCCGAAGTTGGTTCATCCAGCAGGATGACATCTGGCTTGACAGCAATGGCACGCGCAATCCCAATCCGCTGCTGCTGGCCGCCTGATAGCTGAGAAGGATAGTAGTCTTTGTAGGCCAAGAGGCCCACGCGATTCAAGGACTCTTCCGCAATCTTAAGCGCTTCTTCCCTCGGTATCTTACGAGCTATCACTAAGCCTTCTAAGATATTTTCAAGGGCTGTTTTATTGGCAAAGAGATTATAATGCTGGAAGACAAAGGCCGTCTTTCTACGAATTTCCAAAATCTCCTTTTTGCTGAGCTTAGCCAAATCATAGTCCTTACCAGACAAAGTCAACTGGCCGCCATCCGCTTTTTCTAAGTGATTCAGACAGCGCAGAAATGTTGTTTTCCCAGAGCCTGAGGGGCCCAGAATAACCACAACGTCACCTTGATTGACCTTGAGACTGACATCTGCCAGCACCTGGTGCTCTCCAAATCGTTTGGAGATATGTTTTACTTCTAACATAATCTTTCCTTCCTAAGCAAGAGCGTAGCGCTTTTCCAAGCCCCTAAACATCCACTGAATCAAGCCACAAATAATGAGATAAATAACAAAAATCACCAGATAAGACTCTGAATACTGGTAAGAATGGGAGGCTTCTATCTTAGCCAGGGCTGTGATATCCTTGACCGTCATGACAAATACCAGCGAGGTGCCCTTGACTAGATTGATAACCAGATTGGCCAGATTGGGCAGGGCTGAGCGCAATGCCTGAGGAAAAACAATTCTCCGATAAGCTTGAAAATTCGTTAAACCAATCGCTTGAGCCGCCTCCAACTGCCCTTTATCCACCGTCAAAATGGCAGAGCGCAGAATTTCCGATAAACTGCCTGTCGTCATCAGGCTATAAATGATGAAAGCATAGTAAAGCGGATTGAACTTAAAGACGTCTACCTGACTGCCCAGACTTTTAAAAATTTGATTCAGTAAGCTAGGAAAAAGACTATAGAAAAAGAGAATGAGCAAAATGGGCGGCGTCGCCCGAATAAAGGCCAGATAAACCACTGAAAAGGTCCGAACACCCCGAACTTTATAAATCTGTCCCAGAGCTAGAAGCAGAGCCGGAATAAAGCTGAGCAGAATAGCCACCACCATAATGATCAGGGTTACCGGTATGCCTTTCAACGTTACCAGAAAGGTATTTACAATATAATTCAAATCCATGCTTTACCTCTCCTTGACTGTCAGACTTTTTTCCAGAAGCTGGGAAGCCAGCGAAACCACTAGAGCAATTCCCCAGTAAATCAAGGCCACCGCTGTATAGGTTTCGAGGGAATAATTGCCCAGATTACGGCTGATAAGATTTTGCCCCGCTCCCATGACATCAACAGCTCCAATCGTATAAGCCAGCGCAGCATCCCGCATAAGATTAAGAAGGGCAGTAGTCAGATTAGGCAGGGCGATGCGAAAAGCCTGTGGCAGGACAATACGCAGAAAAGTCTGCACCGGTGTCAAGCCAATACTGAGACCTGCCTCAGTCTGCCCCTTGGGAACAGCAAGATAGGCTGCCTTGAAGACTTCCGCAATCATAGCCGCAAAGAGCAGAATCATGGTGATGATGACAAACACAGTCCGCGACCAATTATTGATATCCAGGCCCAGCCACCATTCTAAAAACTCTGGAATGCCATAAAAAACCAAGAAAAGCAAGACGATAGGCGGTGTACATCTAAGGATAAATATATATCCTCTAGCCAGACCAGCGAAAGACTGCTCCTCGGCAATCTGAGCCCAAGCCAACAGACCACCCAGCAAGGAGCCAATCAAAGCTGTCACAAACATGATCCATAAAGTGGTCGGCAGAGCCTGCAGCAGACTAGGCAGCAGACCAAAGACACGGGATAAGTCATATGAGACCATAATTTTCTTCTCCTTCGACAGTGATTAGATAGAATAAGCTTCTCTTGGACGGGCACTTTCAGCTTGGAGCAGCCATGCTCTCGCCTAGTTATCCTCTTTGAAAATTCCTTCAAACAGTAGCAAGGTCAGCTTAGAAGCCACCAACTCCGTATTCAGCTAGCTTTTCAGTCCGTCTTTGATTTTCCATGATAAGCAGAGAGCAGGAACTAATCCTTGTCCACATAAGAGAAGACATCTTCTCCGAAATACTTTTCAGATAGTTTAGCCAAGGTTCCGTCTTTTTCCAGTTCCTTAATTGCCTTCTCATATGCCTTGGCAAATTTTTCATTTTTTTCGTTTTTATGCAGCAGGGGATAGGTCGGAATCCCCTTGTAAGGGAACCAAGTCAGTTGATCCGCATACTGGTGGTAAGAGCCTTCCTTGTCCGTCACAGCTTTTTCAAATGACAGCTTGATGTCAAAGAAGGCATCATAGCGCCCTTCCAGAACCCAAGCATAAGCGTCAGCTACCTTGAAGGACTCTGCTGCAGTCAAATCAATAGGAGCACCGCTATGCTTTTGGTTATACTCTTCGATAACGGCCCATTGAGCATTCTGCGGAGAGATTGGTACCAGCTTGCCCTTTTCCTTGGCAAAGTCATCAATAGTCTTGTATTTTTCAGCGTCTTCCTTGCGGATAGTGAAACCGATAATGCTAGCACCGATTGGGCTTTTTGGAATGATGAACTTCTTCGCCCGCTCTTCGGTGTACCATGCTCCCTTGGTCCCAATATCGTATTTCCCAGATTCCAAACCGACTAAGAGATCTTCATCACTGGTACCAGTATATTCAAACTGATAGTCTGGCAGCTTTTCATCAATGGCCTTGAGAACAGCAACTTCATAGCCATCTGACTCGCCTTTTTCGTCCACAAAGTCATAAGGAACATAGTTCTGTGTATGTGCCACTTTCAAAGTCGTGACCTTGCCACTGCCTGATGCAGAGCTGCTTGTCTTGCTAGATGAAGCACCTGTCAAGGTCCGCCCCAAATAAGTCGCCGCTACAATAGCAATCACTGCTGCTCCACCAATAATCCATTTTTTCTTGCTCATTCTTTCGTCTCCTTCTTATGTTAAGCTTGCTGCTTGGCGAACCCACTGAATCCGCTCTGTCTTAATATCGCTTGGAATAGTACAGTCAGCCCCGATAATCAAAGCTTCCTTGCCAGCCTCTGCTATCAGCCGCTTGGTCTCGTCTTGAATAGCCGCTTGACTGCCCGTGTAGAGCAGGCCGTCCTTGCCATTTTCAAAGCCACCGAGGACAGTCCGACCGCCAAATAATTTTCGTCCCTCAGCTAAGCTGATGCCTTCTGGCCCCACTGCCCAGTTGATGACCTGAGCTGGATAATCTGTGAAAAGATGAACATCATTTCGCGCGCCTTCGTAACCGCAAATGTGCAGGATATTCACTCCGCCAGCGGCATTGGCTGCTTCCAGCACCGCCAATTCACTAGGAGCAATAAAAGCCTTATAGTCTTCAGCCGACACCCGTGCATCCTGAATGCTCTGAACGCTGAGGTAGATTCCATCCGCACCAGCTTCCTTGATAATCCGCTCCGTCAGAGCTGCAATATCTTGAGCAATCACATCCAGCACCCGCTTCGTGAGCACTGCATCCTCTGCCAGGAAATCTGCAATGATATCATCCCCTCCGGCAACCTTACCGACCAACCATTTGAAGTAGGTCACTGGCGCAAAAATATTGTAAATAGCGACCAAGTCCTCTGTAAAGCCAGCCCTAATCTTCTGAACCAGCTCCACCTGCTCACTAATCCAAGGGTGATCAGCACCTAGCGGCTCAATAGCTGCCAACTCTTTGATAGATTGGACTTCTTTCAAGCGTTCGTTAGGATAAGCAAAATAACCATCACTCATCAGCTTGATAAAGTCTGGCTCGACTTCTGCCAGAAAAGCTTGATGGCCAGCCAGATTTTTCTCAATAATGGCCTGATTTCCAAAACCAGTCAGCCACTCCTCTTCGCTGGTAAAATGATGCCAGAAACCAACTGGCACTCGGTCAACGGACTCTCCTCTGAAAGCCTTCAGTACTAATTCTCTTTTTGAAGTCATCTTCTCTCCTTTTTTATTATCCTTATTTAGCCAATGGGTTGTTTTTTAGCTTGCTCATTGAGCTAAGTCAACCTTTTAGTAAAAATTCTAATCAGACAAGAGCAGGGCAGCGATATCATTGGGCTGCATCAAGCCAGTTGACTGATCTGGTAATTTCTTGAGCACCTGCAAATCATCTTCCTTTTTGTCTGAAGACTGATGAGCATAAATCTGACTGATGCTCAGAAAGGTTCCTATTATCAAGAATATCAGAGCAAGAGCTGCAAGCCTTTTTTGATACCGATTCATCTATCTCCCTCCTTGAAAGAGTTGAAAAATGCTCTTTAGAACTTTGGCAATTCCATCAGAACTGACTAGCTGCCTGACGAATCCAGTCCAGTCTTTCTACTTCGAAATCATCTGGTACAGTGCAGTCAGCCCCTAGAATCACTCCCTGACTGCCAGTTTCAGCCAGCAGTTGCTTGGTCTCAGCCTCCAATTCTGCACGACTGCTTGTATTTAGAAGAGCTGCTCTGCCATTTTCAAAGCCGCCCAGGACAGTCTGACCGCCAAAGAGCTTGCGCCCTTCCGCTAAACTGACCCCCTCATGATGGGTTGCCCAGTTAAACACTTGAGCCGGATAGTCCTTGAACAGTTCCAAATCATTGCTGGCCCCTTCAAAGCCGCAGATGTGGAGAATATTCTGACCGCCAGCCGCATTGGCCGCTTCCAGAACCTTGACCGTACTAGGCTCAATATAACTACGATAACTAGCCGCATCTACCCGGCCGTCTTGGATTTGCTGTGTACTGAGATAAATCCCCTCAGTGCCCGCTTCCTCAATGATACGTCTAGTCAAAATAGTAATATCGCCGGCAATGACATCCAAAACTTGTCCTGTCAGCTCGGGATTCTCTGCTAAAAAATCTGCAATTTCTCTATCTCCTCGTGACCCTTCCCTGCGGAACCAGCGCTTGAGATAGGTGACCGGCGCAAAGATATTGTAGAAGGAAGCGAGGTCCTCCGGATAGCTTGCCTTTACAGCCTTCACCATCTCAATCTGCTGCTCGATCCAAGGATGATACTCGCCGATAGACTGGATTTCTGCCAAGTCCCGAATGGACTCAATATGATCCGAATAAAGCGCGCTAGGATACTTAAAGAAACCATCGCTCATAATCTTGACAAAGTCTGGCCGTGCAGCCCGAACATAAGCAGCATGCCCCTCAACACTTTTATTGAAAATCACTGGATTATCTAGGCCCAGCATCTTTTCCTCTTGGCTTACAAAGTGAAACCAAAATCCAACAGGCACTCGGTCAACTTCTTCACCCCGAAAAGCTCTCAGCACTAATTCTTTCTTGCTGACCATTACTTCCTCCTTCTTTGAATTTGTAATATATCTTACCATCCTCTCTTTCTCCTGGGAAATATATTTTCCCTATCAGCCTGATTAAAAATATTTATCAAAGCAAAATAAAAAAGCTAGACTAAGCTAGCTTTTTCAAGGCTTTTCAGACTCTGCTGAATAACCTTATTTTTCGTACCCTTTTTAGATAAGGACCATATATATTTTCTATGGATGAGATAGGTAATTTTTATAGGCAAAGCCTGCTGCGCTTATTCTACAGTGACAGACTTAGCCAGATTACGCGGTTTATCAACATCCAGACCACGGTGCAAGGTTGCAAAGTAAGCAATGAGCTGTGTCGGTACCACCATAGAGATTGGTGACAGGTATGGGTGAACCTGATTGAGTACGATATCGTCGCCTTCTTTGGCAACATTCTCCTCAGCTATGGTCAGTACCTTGGCACCCCGAGCTACGACTTCTGAAATATTGCCTCGTGTATGACTAGCCAAGACTTCGTCTGAAAGTAGAGCCAAAACTGGAGTTCCGTCTTCAATCAGAGAGATTGTACCGTGTTTTAACTCACCAGCAGCAAAACCTTCACACTGGATATAAGAAATTTCTTTGAGTTTTAGGCTAGCTTCCATCGCCACATAGTAGTCTTGACCACGGCCGATATAGAAAGCATTTCGAGTTGTTTCCAGAAGGCCACGTACCTTATTGTCAATCAACTCTTTTTCTGACAAAGTGGACTCAATAGATTGCGCAACTAAGGACAGCTCGTGAACCAAGTCAAAGGCTGCCGCTTTCTCAGAAGCATTGGCATCGCCAACAGCTTTAGCCAAGAAAGCCAAGGTTGCAATTTGAGCTGTATAGGCCTTAGTAGAAGCAACCGCAATCTCAGGACCTGCATGCAGAAGCATGGTATAATTAGCTTCTCGAGAAAGCGTAGAACCCGGAACATTGGTCACGGTCAAACTTGGAATGCCCATCTGATTCGCCTTGACTAAGACCTGACGGCTATCAGCTGTTTCTCCAGATTGGCTGATAAAGATGAAGAGAGGCTTCTTGCTAAGGAGCGGCATAGCATAGCCCCACTCAGAGGCAATGCCCAGCTCAACAGGTGTATCCGTCAGCTCTTCCAGCATACGCTTAGAAGCATAGCCAGCATGGTAAGAAGTTCCAGCTGCAAGGATATAGAGACGGTCAGCTTCCTGAACAGCTTTGACAATATCTGCATCTACTGATACTTGCCCCTTATCATCTGTATAAGCGCTGATTAGCTTACGCATCACAGTTGGCTGCTCATCTATTTCCTTGAGCATATAGTATGGATAAGTTCCCTTACCAATATCGGACAAGTCAAGCTCAGCTGTATAGCTTTCACGCTCCAGAGTATGCCCGTCATAATCCTGCACTTCCACACTGTCTTTACGGACAATAACCAGCTCTTGGTCATAAATTTCCATAAACTGACTTGTCTCGCGAATCATGGCCATAGCATCTGAGCAGACCATATTGTAGCCCTCACCCAGTCCGACTAAAAGCGGAGATTTATTCTTAGCAACATAGATAACATCTGCATCTTCTGAATCCACCAAAGCAAAGGCATAAGAACCACGGATAATGTGAAGAGATTTTTTAAATGCTTCTAAAAGAGACAAGCCTTCTTCTTCAGCAAATTTGCCAATCAAGTGCACTGCAATCTCTGTATCAGTCTGCCCCTTGAAGTCATGACCAGCTAGATAAGTATTCTTAATATCAAGGTAGTTCTCAATCACACCATTATGAACCAAGACAAAACGGCCGGTCTGTGAAGTATGAGGATGGGCATTGTTTTCACTTGGTTTTCCATGAGTAGCCCAACGAGTATGTCCGATACCAGTAGTCCCAGCAACATCAATGCCAATTTTAGCATGTAGGTCAGCGATACGACCGACCGACTTGATCAGACTAGAAGTTTTCCCTGTTGTTACAAAAATTCCAGCCGAGTCATAACCTCGGTATTCCAGCTTTTCCAAGCCCTGCATCAAAATATCTGTTGCGTTGCGATTTCCAACAACTCCGACAATTCCGCACATAACGTTACTTCTGGTTTCTAGCCTTAGAAACCAGCCCTTCTTATTAAAAATTGGTATAGTCTTCTTGGAATCTAAAAACTCCAACAAGGCTAGTATACACACAGTTTTTTAGTTTGTCAAGCATGAAATTGGTATAGTTTTCTTTAAGAAAAGTATGCTTGGATTCTCTCTTCACTAAACAGCCC
>CAUVQK010000005.1:0-15080 GCA_963553705.1 uncultured Streptococcus sp. | reverse complement strand
AAGTGTCTGATGAGATCAATGCCTGCTCAGTAGAGATTGAAGTGGATGTGGATGGCGTCAAAGAGCCTTGGCTGCTGATGTTTAAAAATGAAACCCACAACCATCCAACAGAAATTGAGCCTTTTGGTGGGGCTGCGACTTGTATCGGAGGAGCCATTCGTGATCCGCTTTCTGGCCGTTCTTATGTTTATCAGGCTATGCGGATTTCAGGTGCGGGCGATATTACCCAACCGATTGCTGAAACGCGGGCTGGCAAGCTCCCTCAGCAGGTTATTTCAAAAACTGCAGCGCATGGCTATTCTTCTTACGGGAATCAAATTGGTCTAGCAACGACCTATGTCCGTGAGTATTTCCATCCAGGCTTTGTAGCTAAGCGGATGGAGCTGGGTGCGGTTGTCGGTGCGGCTCCTAAGGAAAATGTTGTCCGTGAAAAACCAGTAGCAGGTGATGTGATCATCTTGCTGGGAGGCAAGACGGGTCGTGACGGTGTCGGCGGTGCTACTGGCTCATCAAAGGTGCAGACAGCTGCGTCTGTGGAGACGGCTGGCGCGGAAGTACAAAAAGGAAATGCTATTGAGGAGCGCAAGATTCAGCGTCTCTTCCGCGATGGCAATGTGACTCGTCTCATCAAGAAATCCAATGACTTTGGGGCCGGCGGTGTCTGTGTGGCTATTGGTGAATTGGCAGATGGGCTGGAAATTGACCTTGATAAGGTACCTCTCAAATACCAAGGACTTAACGGTACAGAAATCGCGATTTCTGAGTCGCAGGAGCGGATGGCAGTGGTGGTCCGCCCAGAAGATGTGCAACAATTTATCGCTGCAGCAGCTAAGGAAAATCTGTTGGCAGTCGTTGTTGCAAAAGTGACAGAAAAGCCAAATCTGGTCATGCACTGGAACGGGGAAACCATCGTCGATATTGAGCGGAGTTTTCTGGATACCAATGGTGTGCGCGTGGTTGTGGACGCCAAGGTTGTGGATGCTCAAGCAGCACTGCCAGGGCAGGCTGTAACTTCTGAAGCAACTTTGGAGCAGGACCTCAAGAGCATGCTCAGCGACCTCAACCATACCAGTCAAAAAGGGCTGCAGACTATCTTTGACAGCTCTGTTGGCCGCTCTACTGTCAATCATCCAATTGGCGGGCGCTACCAAATCACGCCGACTGAGGCTTCTGTGCAGAAACTGCCAGTTGAGCATGGCAAGACTGAGACGGTCTCTGTGATGGCGCAGGGCTACAATCCTTATTTGGCAACTTGGTCGCCTTATCATGGCGCAGCTTATGCAGTGATTGAAGCGACAGCTCGCTTGGTTGCTGCTGGTTCGGACTGGTCCAAGGCTCGCTTCTCTTACCAGGAATACTTCGAGCGGATGGACAAGCAGGCTGAGCGTTTTGGACAGCCGGTCTCTGCTCTGCTTGGTTCCATTGAAGCTCAGATTCAGCTAGGTTTGCCGTCTATTGGTGGCAAGGATTCTATGAGTGGAACTTTTGAAGAATTGACCGTACCACCGACCTTGGTAGCTTTTGGCGTGACCACTTCTACTGCTGGGCGCATCCTGTCTCCAGAGTTTAAGGCGGCAGGAGAGTCTATCTACTATCTGCCAGGGCAGGTCCTGTCTCAGGATATTGACTTTGACTTAATCAAGAATAACTTTGAAAATTTTGCAGGCATTCAGTCCAAGTATCAGATTACAGCAGCCGCCGCTGTCAAATACGGTGGTCTGGCAGAGAGTCTGGCCTTGATGAGCTTTGGTAATCGTATCGGTGCCCAAGTGGATGTTGCTGACTTGCCTTCCGTTTTGCAAGCGCAGCTGGGCGGATTTGTCTTTACCAGTCCGAAGCAGGATATTCCAAGTGCAGTGAAGATCGGTCAGACCAAGCCAGACTTTACACTAATTGTCAATGGTGTCCAGCTTGAGGGAGCAGAGCTTTTGGCAAGCTTTGAAGGTCGACTAGAGCCTATTTACCCGACAGAATTTAAACAGGAAACAGTTATTGAGGAAGTGCCGGCTCTTGTCGCTGATACAGTTATCAAAGCCAAAGAGAAAGTAGCGGAGCCGCTGGTTTATATTCCAGTCTTCCCTGGAACCAACTCAGAATACGATTCAGCCAAAGCTTTTGAAGCAGCTGGAGCTAAGGTCAATCTAGTTCCCTTCGTCACTTTGGATGAAGCAGCTATTGTCAAGTCCGTTGACACCATGGTTGACAACATTGACAAGTCCAATATCATCTTCTTTGCAGGCGGCTTCTCTGCTGCAGATGAGCCAGATGGATCCGCTAAGTTTATCGTCAACATCCTTCTCAACGAGAAGGTTAAGAAAGCCATCAATGCTTTCATTGCTCGCGGCGGTCTCATCATTGGTATCTGTAATGGCTTCCAGGCTCTGGTTAAATCCGGTCTTCTTCCATACGGAAACTTTGAAGAAGCAGGGGTTAGCAGTCCAACTCTCTTTTACAATGATGCTAACCAGCACGTGGCCAAGATGGTGGAGACTCGCATTGCCAATACCAACTCGCCTTGGCTGGCTGGTGTGCAAGTGGGAGATATCCATACCATTCCGGTTTCACATGGTGAAGGGAAATTTGTCGTGACAGCTGAGGAATTTGCTGAACTGCGCGATAATGGTCAGATTTGGAGTCAGTACGTAGACTTTGATGGTCAACCAAGCATGGGCAGCAAGTATAATCCAAACGGTTCTCTCTACGCTATCGAAGGAATTATAAGTAGGAACGGCCAAATCATTGGGAAGATGGGTCACTCAGAGCGTTATGAAGACGGTCTTTTCCAAAATATTCCAGGTCAGAAAGACCAAAAATTGTTTGAAAGCGCCGTTCGTTATTTCCAAGCGAGTCACGAATAAAGTTAGCTTGCAAGAGCAAGCAATCAAAAAAGGAGTCTGCTTGGCCTGAAAGGTCAGGTTTTCTCCCTTTTACAAGACAAAAGAATTTAGGTAAAACAATGACATACGAAGTAAAGTCACTGAATGAAGAGTGCGGTATTTTTGGAATCTGGGGCCATCCACAGGCGGCTCAGGTCACCTATTTCGGACTCCATAGTCTGCAGCACCGCGGTCAGGAAGGAGCAGGCATCCTGTCAAACGACCATGGAAAGCTCAAACGCCACCGCGATTTGGGATTGGTTGCAGAGGTCTTTAAAAACCCAGCAGATTTGGACAATCTGACAGGAGAAGCAGCCATCGGCCACGTCCGCTATGCAACGTCTGGCGGAGCCTCTATCAACAATGTCCAGCCCTTCTTCTTCAGTTTCTATGATATGCAGATGGGCTTGGCGCATAATGGTAATCTGACCAATGCCCACTCACTGAGACGGGAGTTGGAAAAGAGGGGGTCCATCTTTGCCAGCTCGTCTGATACGGAAATTCTCATGCACTTGATTCGCCATAGTAAGCAGGAAAATTTCTTAGACAAGCTCAAGGAATCCTTGAGACGAGTTCAGGGCGGCTTTGCCTACCTCATCATGAGAGAGGACAAGCTCTACGCTGCGCTGGATCCTAATGGCTTTCGTCCTCTGTCCATCGGCCGCATGAAAAATGGGGCCTGGGTCGTTTCCAGTGAAACCTGTGCTTTTGAAGTGGTGGGTGCCGAATGGGTGCGCGACCTTGAGCCGGGGGAAATCGTAATTATCGATGATGAAGGCGTGACCTATGACAGCTATACGACAGATACCCAGCTGGCTATTTGCTCAATGGAATATGTCTATTTCGCTCGGCCGGACAGCGTCATTCACGGGGTCAATGTCCATGCAGCCCGCAAACGAATGGGCCGCAGGCTAGCTCAGGAATTCCAACATGAGGCAGATATCGTTGTAGGTGTGCCTAATTCTTCCTTGTCAGCGGCCTCTGGCTTTTCCGAAGAGTCTGGCCTGCCAAATGAAATGGGCCTGATTAAAAATCAATACATCCAACGGACCTTTATCCAGCCAACGCAGGAGTTGCGAGAGCAAGGGGTTCGTATGAAATTATCTGCTGTTTCCAGTATTGTCAAGGGCAAGCGCGTGGTCATGGTGGATGACTCTATCGTGCGGGGAACAACCAGCCGACGCATCGTCCAGCTCCTACGAGATGCAGGAGCTGCTGAAGTCCATGTGGCTATCGGCAGTCCAGAACTTAAATATCCATGTTTCTATGGCATTGATATTCAGAATCGGCGTGAGCTCATCTCGGCCAATCATACGGTTGATGAGGTCTGTGAGATTATCGGGGCAGATAGTCTGACCTACCTGTCGCTGGAAGGTCTCATTGAATCAGTCGGTATTGAGACAGATGCTCCGAATGGCGGGCTTTGTGTGGCTTACTTTGACGGTCAGTACCCAACTCCGCTCTATGATTATGAAGAGCGCTATCTGGAAAGCCTGAAGGAAAAGACAAGTTTTTATTAAAACGAGGTCAGCGGTTCTTGTCGCAATCTTTTTCAAAAATAAGAGTAAGGAAGAAAATTATGACAAATAAAAATGCATACGCTCAATCCGGTGTGGATGTTGAAGCAGGTTATGAAGTAGTTGAGCGAATCAAAAAGCATGTGGCACGTACAGAGCGGGCTGGTGTCATGGGAGCACTGGGTGGTTTTGGCGGCATGTTTGACCTATCTCAGACTGGGGTCAAGGAGCCGGTGCTGATTTCTGGTACGGATGGGGTCGGAACCAAGCTCATGCTGGCCATTCAGTATGACAAGCACAATACCATTGGGCAGGACTGTGTAGCTATGTGTGTCAATGACATCATCGCTACAGGTGCAGAGCCCCTTTACTTCCTGGACTATATTGCCACTGGGAAAAATGAGCCAGCAAAACTGGAGCAAGTTGTTGCCGGTGTGGCTGAAGGCTGCGTCCAGTCTGGAGCTGCCTTGATTGGCGGCGAAACCGCTGAAATGCCTGGCATGTACGGTGAAGATGATTATGACTTAGCTGGTTTTGCTGTCGGGGTTGCTGAGAAGTCAGAGATTATTGACGGCTCTAAAGTCGTAGAGGGAGATGTCCTTCTGGGGCTGGCTTCCAGTGGTATTCACTCAAATGGTTATTCGCTTGTCCGTCGTGTTTTTGCGGACTACACTGGTGAAGAAGTCTTACCAGAATTGGAAGGTAAGAAACTCAAGGAAGTACTGCTTGAGCCGACTCGTATCTATGTCAAGGCTTTGCTGCCGTTGATTAAGGAAAAGCTGGTTCATGGGATTGCCCATATTACCGGTGGTGGTTTTATCGAAAATGTGCCCCGTATGTTTGCCGATGACTTGGCTGCTGAGATTGAAGAAGACAAGATTCCAGTCTTGCCGATTTTTAAGGCCTTAGAAAAATATGGTCACATCAAGCACCAAGAAATGTTTGAAATCTTTAATATGGGGTTAGGGATGATTTTGGCAGTAGCACCTGAAAATGTGGCTCGTGTCAAAGAACTTCTTGACGAGCCTGTTTTTGAAGTCGGCCGGATTGTCAAAAAAGAAAGTGAAAGTGTCCTTATCAAATGAAAAAAATTGCCGTTTTTGCTTCGGGAAATGGATCAAATTTCCAAGTGATTGCTGAGCAGTTTCCTGTTGAATTTGTCTTTTCAGACCATCGCGATGCCTATGTGCTTGATCGGGCGGATAAGCTAGGTGTCAAAAGCTATGCCTTTGAGCTTAGAGAGTTTGACAGCAAGGTGGCTTACGAGCAAGCCATTGTAGACCTGCTAGAAGCGCATCAGATTGACTTGGTTTGCCTAGCAGGCTATATGAAAATTGTCGGGCCCACCTTGCTTAGTGCTTATGAAGGCCGTATCATCAATATCCATCCAGCCTACTTGCCAGAATTTCCAGGAGCTCATGGCATTGAGGATGCTTGGCAGGCTGGCGTCTCTGAGAGCGGCGTTACCATCCACTGGGTGGACTCGGGCGTTGACACAGGCAAGATCATTCAGCAAGTGCGCGTGCCTCGACTAGCTGATGATACGATTGAAAGTTTTGAAGAACGCATCCATGCCGCCGAGTATCAGCTCTATCCTCATGTGCTTGAGAGTTTAGGGGTGGGGAGAAGATGAGATGAAAATCAAATATCTCGGGAAAATTGAACTATTTATGGCTGCCATGTCAGCTTTGCTGCTATTCATATCCGTTATGATTTCAAGGGATATCTTTAAAGATTCGATAAGGATTCACAATAACAATTGGATGGCGGTCAAGGGGAATAGCTACATCAATATCAACTATATCGATCCAAAGCCGCTTGCGACGGATATTGATGGAACGAATCTTTATCTGGCAGGCTACTGGCTATCGGATAGTTTGACGGATTATTTTGTCCTGCAGGCCGATCCCAATAGTGAAGAGACAAAAAATCTTCTGAAGAACGCTGACAAGCTGGGAGAGCAGCCACAAAAGGTCTTGGGCAGCCAAAATGGTTCCAAGAAAAATGAAAAGATTACGGAGATTGTCAAGAAAACCAGCCAGTCATCAGACCTTCCTAGAGAAATTTCACTTTATTTTGAAAAGGAAGATTATTTTTCAACGTCTGATTTAGAGAGTCCAGTCTGCAACTTCACTCAAGCAGCACTCTTTACCCTAGTTTTCTATGCCTTTTTTGCTGCCTTGCCCAATATTTATATCTTCCTACGCTACCGCAAGGCTAAAAAAGCCAAACGTACCTTATTTGAAGCCTATCCTGAGTTGATAGGTGATCTCGAAAATATTGCAGACAATGCTGCTTATCTGGATCAAACGACCGGTCTGGCCATTTACAAGAATCACCTGATTGCTTTTAACCAAAATTTTGGTGTTGCGGATCTGCGGCAGGTGAAAAGTATAGAAATCTCGGGTAGGGGCAATCAAATTTTTTATGGCAATCCTATTTTGCTTGTTCTCATGCACTTGCTTCGGGCTACAACCATTTTAGTCAAAGGGGAAAGGAAGAAGGACAAGCAGGTTCTGATTGCCCATCAGATGTTGGACAGACTAGAAATTAGAGATCGATTTGTAGCGGCTGTTCAAGCCTATTCTGCAACAATTGCAGTTATAGAGAGCTAGTCAGGTTTAAATCTCAAACCTTGATTGCGTAAGTTTGCTAGATGACCATCACGAAGTCGCTATGCGCTTGGACCTAAAGAAAGAGGAATAGAATGACGAAAAAAGCCTTAATCAGTGTATCAGACAAGACAGGCATTTTAGAATTTGCGAAAGAGCTGAAAGCTCTGGGCTGGGATATCATCTCAACCGGTGGTACCAAGGTGGCCTTAGACAATGAAGGAGTGGGCACCATTGCTATTGACGATGTGACTGGCTTTCCAGAGATGATGGATGGCCGTGTCAAGACCCTCCACCCAAACATTCACGGCGGGCTTTTGGCTCGTCGAGATTTGGATAGCCACCTGCAAGCGGCCAAGGATAATCAGATTGAGCTCATTGACCTGGTTGTGGTCAACCTTTATCCTTTTAAGGAAACCATTCTCAAGCCAGGTGTGGAGTATGCGGACGCAGTGGAAAATATTGACATCGGTGGGCCCTCTATGCTGCGCTCTGCGGCTAAAAATCATGCCAGCGTGACGGTTGTTGTAGATCCGGCTGATTATGCTCTTGTTCTGGAAGAATTGGCAGCAAATGGCCAAACGACCTATGAAACGCGCCAACGTTTGGCAGCTAAGGTTTTCCGTCACACAGCCGCTTACGATGCTTTAATTGCAGACTATTTCACGGATAAGGTAGGCGAAAGCAAGCCTGAAAAGCTGACCTTGACCTATGAACTAAATCAGCCCATGCGCTACGGGGAAAATCCCCAGCAGGATGCGGATTTCTATCAGACTGCTTTACCACTGGACTATTCCATCGCTTCTGCCAAGCAGCTGAATGGAAAAGAGTTGTCCTTCAACAACATTCGTGATGCGGATGCGGCCATTCGGATTATTCGAGATTTTAAGGATCGGCCAACTGTTGTGGCGCTAAAACACATGAATCCTTGTGGCATTGGTCAGGCGGACGATATCGAGACTGCCTGGGACTATGCCTATGAATCTGATCCAGTGTCCATCTTTGGTGGGATTGTCGTTCTTAACCGTCAGGTGGACGCTGCGACAGCTGAGAAGATGCATGGTATTTTCCTTGAAATTATCATCGCACCTAGCTATACGGCAGAAGCGCTAGCTATTTTGACCAATAAAAAGAAAAATCTGCGGATTTTGGAGTTGGTTTTTGATGCGCAGACAGTTTCTGGAGCCGAGAAGGAAGTGACCGGTGTTCTGGGTGGTCTCCTTGTGCAAAACCAAGATGTTATTGAGGAAAATCCAGCTGATTGGCAGGTTGTGACCAAGCGCCAGCCGAGCGAGCAAGAGCGTGTTGCTTTGGAATTTGCTTGGAAGTCCGTCAAATATGTCAAATCCAACGGGATCATCATTACCAATGACCGTCAGGTGCTGGGAGTCGGTCCCGGTCAGACTAACCGCGTGGCTTCTGTCAAGATTGCTATTGAGCAGGCTAAAGATCGCCTTGACGGTGCCACTCTGGCTTCTGACGCCTTCTTCCCCTTTGCAGACAATATCGAAGAAATCGCGGCGGCTGGTATCAAAGCTATTATCCAGCCGGGTGGGTCTGTCCGTGATGAGGAATCTATTATCGCGGCTGACAAGCATGGCTTGACCATGATTTTCACTGGCGTACGGCATTTTAGGCATTAAGAAATATAAAAAATCCTCGGGTCAGCCGAGGATTTTTGAGTAGACTTATACTCAATGAAAATCATGAACAAACTAAGCAGGAGCAGTCTGTTCAAAGCACTGGTTTGAAGTGGTTTTGAGGAGTGCGAAAGCGACTTATTTAGGATAGATATAGGTCAGGCGGCCCCAGTAGGAAGCAGTTGGGTCAAACCAGCCACGGAAGTTGCTGATGTACTGCTTGCCGAGGTAGTTAGACTCTTGGATCTGGATGCGGGTATTGGATTCGACATGAGTCACGACACCGACGTGGCCGTAGCCGCCGTCATCCCAGCAGGCGATGGCGCCAACCTCAGGCCTACTGCCGGTACGGAATCCAGCTCTTCTAGCACTAGCTGCCCATTGACCGCCATTGCCCCAGTAATTTCCAGCCCAAGGAGCTAGAGCTTTGGCTCCCCAAGTGCATTGACCGATAGGATAGGTTGTCGCATTAGCAGCGGCATAGTTAGGCTGAATATTAGCTGATTGAACGCTTGATTTCTCAACCTGATAGCTAGTTCCAGCCAGGCCGATTAACTGTCCTGCTTTTCTACGATAGACATGGGTGTTAAATAGACCGCTCCCCTTGTGATTCTGAGTATCCACGGTAAATTTGTAAGTTCCATTGCCGACCTTATTTGCAGTATACCATTTGATATCATCTTGCCCATTGACTTCTGACCAAGTTGGCAGAATAATATCGCCATCTCCGTAGGCGTCTGTCACTGTCACCTCATAGCGATTGGCCTCAGTTTTCCTGACTGCAACCTTGGCTTGAATTTGGTCGGTAGACATTGAGACGGCATCTGCTGCGTAGCTACGCTCACTGCCGTCCTTATAGGTGACATACACATGGTTGTTATAGGTTCCAGACAAAGCCTGATGATTACGGATATCAAAGGTTGCGCTGAAGGTTCCGTCTCCGTTAGGAGTGGCTGCATACCATTTAAGATTGCTCTGATTGCTAGTGCTCCAAATTGGCACCCGGACAGATTGAATAGGTTTAGATAAGCTAGTTTCGGTAGTTTTCACGGTGTAGGTCCCTTGTTTGGGGTTGATATTTTCCACCGTAAAAAGAGGTTTCTGTTCCTCGTCCGAAGGTAATTTTCCGCTGTCAACTTGAACTGTCGTTCCTGTTATACCAGTTGATTCCGGTTGAACATAGCTTTGGCCGTAAAGGTGGATATTGTAAGTCCCAGTGTCGTAGTTATGCTTTCTGAGTTCCACCCGAGCGCTGTAGCTGCCATCTGGATTTTTGCTTGCTTCATACCATTGGAGATCATCTTGCCCTTTCTTATCAGACCAAGTTGGAAGAACAATTCGATGCATGGTGTCAGGTACGTTTTTGACAGTAATTTCCATGATACCGGTCTGAGGGAAGCTGGTTTCGATTATCGGTTTCGGATTTTCAAGATGGAACGTAGTACCAGATAGGAAAATCATTTTTCCGTTTACATTTTCGTAGGTGTCAACGAAGTATCGTCCATAACCACGATGTTTGGATAGATTAAACTCAGTTGATTCTTCTCCTGCGTCATACCACTGAAGGTCGTCGCTGCCTTTTTCATCTGACCAGACAGCATGGACAATCTTTGAGTGAGTTTGGTCTTTGTTGCGGGAAAAACTAATGCGTCCTGTATCTCCTGAGACGGATGCATTCGTTTTACTAGCTGGTTTATCTACATGAAAGGTAGTGGCATTTAGAGCTACCAAGCGCTCTCCTATCCGTATGTAAGTATGAACATGAAACGTACCATATCCTGGATGGTTGCTTAAGTCAATGTCAGTGATGGGTGTTTGTGGTGTATCATACCATTTCAAATCATCTTGTCCGTTTTCTTCAGACCAAACAGCATGAGCAATAAGATAAGGTTCTTGAGCTTGTGAACGGGTATAACTAATAGAGGCTGTCCGATCGTTCACAGTCACATCGACATTACTGGCACGATCAGTGGGGCCTAGAATTTTGACTTCAGATTCAGGCGTTTCGACCGCATGAACTGTTGAGTGGTTCGCAAAGAGACCTAGGACAGCTCCGGATAATAAAAACAGTTTTTGATATTTCTTCATAAAACTCCTTTGTGAGAATGTTTTTGGATGGGCCCACCTGTATTATTCGGAAAACTTATTTGAAAATGATAGTAAATTTGACAAGCCCTGAATATTTTTTGTCTAAAATGGGTATAAACCACTCAAAAAGGAGAAGGCTGAAGCCAACAATAATTACGGCAATCATATGGAAGAGATATTCTTTTTCTCATTAGAATGGAATAAAACGAACGATTGTGTTATAATTTAGATAAATAATTCGTAAAAATGCGATATTTTTACGTGATGTGTTAGTTTGGTGCGTAAGCGCCTGTGATATTGGATATTGAGGTATCTTAGCTATGAAGCTTTTGGTTGTTGGTTCAGGCGGTCGTGAGCATGCGATTGCCAAGAAATTGTTAGAGTCTCAGGGTGTGGAGCAGGTGTTTGTCGCTCCTGGAAATGATGGCATGACCTTGGATGGGTTGGATTTAGTAAATATCTCTATTTCCGAACATTCTAAATTGATTGAGTTTGCAAAAGCCAAAGATATTGCTTGGTCCTTTATTGGTCCGGATGATGCTCTAGCTGCAGGGATTGTCGATGATTTTGAAGCCGCTGGCCTCAAGGCTTTCGGTCCATCTCGTTTAGCAGCGGAGCTGGAGTGGTCTAAGGATTTTGCCAAGGAAATCATGGTCAAATACGGTGTTCCGACAGCAGCCTATGGCACATTTTCCGACTTTGAGGAAGCCAAATCCTACATCGAAAAGCAGGGAGCACCTATCGTGGTCAAGGCAGACGGCTTGGCTCTGGGCAAGGGCGTGGTCGTAGCGGAGACCGTAGAGCAGGCAGTCGAAGCAGCTCACGATATGCTCTTGGACAATAAGTTCGGCGACAGCGGTGCACGTGTGGTTATCGAGGAGTTTCTGGACGGCGAGGAGTTCTCCCTCTTTGCCTTTGTCAATGGCGACAGGTTCTACATTATGCCGACAGCACAAGACCACAAACGGGCCTACGATGGGGACAAGGGGCCCAATACAGGCGGCATGGGAGCTTATGCGCCAGTGCCTCACCTGCCACAAAGCGTGGTGGACCAGTCAGTTGAGACGATTATCAAGCCCGTTCTCAAAGGCATGATAGCTGAGGGCCGACCTTATCTGGGCGTGCTCTACGCTGGGCTGATTCTGACAGCCGATGGCCCTAAGGTCATCGAGTTCAATTCGCGCTTTGGCGACCCAGAGACCCAGATTATATTGCCGCGCCTGACGTCTGATTTTGCGCAGAACATCACGGACATTTTGGACAAGAAGGAGCCGACTATCACCTGGCTCGATGAGGGCGTGACTCTTGGCGTGGTTGTCGCATCAGAGGGTTACCCGCTGGGCTATGAGAAAGGCCTGCCTCTGCCGGAGAAGACAGCTGGCGACATCATCACCTACTATGCTGGGGCTAAGTTTGCGGAAAATAGCAGAGCACTGCTGTCAAATGGCGGTCGAGTGTACATGCTGGTTACCACAGCAGATACCGTCTCAGCTGCGCAGAAAAAAATCTACAACCAACTAGAAAAACAAGACACAACAGGCCTCTTTTACCGAACAGACATCGGAAGCAAGGCGAACAAATAAGAGTTTTAAGGCAACGCATTCGCCAAACAAGATAATGGTCGCCGTGGTGAAAAGACCAGAATAGTGTATGTTCTGGTCTAGGGAAAATTTGAGACTTTAGGCTAGAATTTTAGGAATGAAACCGAAGGTTTGCTTCCGACTCATCACCTAAGACCATTATCAAAAAGAAAAAATATATGAAAGGAGTATTCAGTTAGTTTTCCTAACTGAACACGGGACTAAATCCCTAGGAAAAAAGATAAAACTTCCTAGACGTACACGTCGTCGTTAGTTTTCCTATTTTTCTACGGGATTTTTCGCAAGCGAATCGTCCCTTTGTATCTTAATATGAAACCAACTATTTCCATCGTCATGGGCTCCAAATCCGACTGGGCTACCATGCAAAAAACCGCCGAAGTTTTAGATCGCTTTGGTGTAGCCTATGAAAAGAAAGTCGTCTCTGCCCATCGTACACCGGACCTCATGTTTCAGCATGCAGAAGGAGCCCGCAGCCGTGGTATCAAGGTTATTATCGCAGGTGCTGGTGGTGCAGCTCACCTACCAGGAATGGTAGCGGCCAAAACCACTCTGCCTGTCATCGGTGTACCTGTCAAATCACGCGCGCTCAGTGGTCTGGACTCACTTTATTCGATTGTGCAGATGCCAGGAGGTGTGCCGGTGGCAACTATGGCTATTGGGGAAGCGGGAGCGACAAACGCTGCCCTGACTGCCCTTCGGATCTTGGCCATTGAAGATCAAGACCTAGCAACCGCGCTAGCAGATTTTGCTGAAGAACAAGGAAAAATCGCTGAGGAGTCTAGTAATGAGCTCATCTAAAACAATCGGAATCATTGGTGGCGGCCAGCTGGGGCAGATGATGGCCATTTCTGCTATCTACATGGGGCACAAGGTCATCGCGCTGGATCCAGCTGCGGATTGCCCTGCCTCTCGCGTGGCAGAAATCATCGTAGCCCCTTATAACGACGTGGATGCTCTGCGTCAGTTGGCGGAGCGTTGCGATGTCCTGACCTATGAGTTTGAAAATGTCGATGCTGACGGTTTGGATGCCGTTGTCAAGGATGGTCAGCTCCCTCAAGGAACGGACCTGCTCCGCATTTCTCAAAATCGGATTTTTGAAAAGGATTTTCTCGCAAACAAGGCCCAAGTCACCGTGGCACCCTACAAGGTCGTGACTTCTAGCCAAGACTTGGCAGATATCGACCTGTCGAAAAACTATGTCCTCAAAACGGCGACTGGTGGCTACGATGGACATGGGCAAAATGTCATTCGCTCAGGAGCAGACTTGGAAGAAGCCTATACGCTAGCAGATTCAGCAGACTGTGTCTTGGAAGAGTTTGTCAACTTTGACATTGAGATTTCCGTCATCGTGTCCGGAAATAGCAAGGACGTGACGGTTTTCCCGGTTCAGGAAAATATCCACCGCAACAATATCCTGTCCAAGACCATTGTGCCAGCCCGCATCTCAGCCGGTCTAGCTGACAAGGCTAAAGCCACGGCAGTGCGAATCGCCGAACAGCTCAACTTGTCTGGAACTCTTTGCGTGGAAATGTTTGCGACAGCGAACGATATCATTGTCAATGAGATTGCTCCACGGCCACACAACTCTGGGCACTATTCTATCGAAGCCTGCGACTTCTCGCAGTTTGACACCCATATTCTCGGTGTTCTGGGAGCACCATTGCCAGCCATCAAACTGCATGCGCCAGCTGTTATGCTCAACGTTCTCGGCCAACATGTCAAGGCCGCTGAAAAATATGTCACAGAAAATCCAAGCGCCCACCTCCATCTGTATGGTAAAATAGAAGCGAAGCACAACCGCAAGATGGGGCATGTAACTTTGTTTAGTGATGTGCCGGATGAGGTGGAGGAGTTTTAAAAAATAATTAGTGAGGTTATCATGGCATTAGAAAGTTCAACAAATATTGAAGAGGATTTTAATTTTGAGGATGAAAAATCTTTTGATGAAGTAGTTTTCAAAATTAGATACTGGAATACGACATATACATTTGGAAGAATAGCTGAATTAGATAAAAAAGGAAAACTTATAAAACCAGATTTGCAAAGATCTTATGTTTGGAAGCAAGAAATGGCTTCAAGATTGATCGATTCAATTTTATTGGGAATACCGTTGCCTAATTTTTTCATTTATAAAAACGAGGATGAATCAAATGATATCATTGATGGCTTACAAAGAATAAAGACTATATCTAGTTTTATTAATAAACGTAGTCTTCCAGGGGCTAAAAGTGAAAAACCATTTAGGTTAAGTAACAGTAATTACATCAGTAGTAGTTGGAGAGGGAAAACATTTGATGAATTAACTTCTGATGAGCAGGAAAGATTAGTTGACGGAGAAGCTTCGATAGTTTTCTTTGAACAGAGGTTTCCAAATAGCAAAGAAATTGCTATTAAAAGACATGTGTTTGAGAGAATTAATACTGGAGGAATTAAGTTAACTCCGCAAGAAATTCGAAATGCATTGTATCCTGGAAAACTAAATGATGAGATTAAAGAATTAGCTAAACAATGGAGCGATAGAGAAACTCGTTTTTCTGAAATGGATTTTAGAAAATTTAAAATAGATGAGTTGATTTTACGGATTTTGACTATGGAAAACATAGTTAGTAAAGGTTATATAGAACTACGAAAGGATGAGAAAGACAATATAGTTGATACTCCAATATCAACGTCTATAGTTCTAAAAAATCAAATGGATTTTTTTATGGAACAGAATACTAGAGGGTATCAAAAAATCAATCTATTA
>CAUVQK010000004.1:0-16072 GCA_963553705.1 uncultured Streptococcus sp. | reverse complement strand
CACAAGTATTTTTTCTGCTTTCTGCTCTAAAAAAACTTCCAATACTTTCTTAGTCAAACTAATAGCTGTAGCTAACACAAGCGACACAATCAGGTAATTGGCCACTAAGCCATGATCACCAACCAATGGTGGCTTTGTCAAGAATCCATAATCTCCTCCAGTCACTAAATTAACCACAAAAATCAGAGCGATGGTGTCCCCTTCCTTGACTAGATTGCGCTCCAGAGCATAGCAGAGAGAAAAAGGCACTGCCACTGACACCATATTACCATAGTCTTGCACGAGATTGAGGTATTTATCATCAGGAATACCCAAGCTGCGCATGACCATTGGCAGAGCACGACTCGCCTGATGCGGAATGATATAATCCAAGTCAGACAGACTGAGACCACTCTTTTCTTTAAATTCTTTAAACATTTCCGGAATTTTTCTGGCAGAAAGCAAGAGAATCTTCTTGCCATTCATGTCAAACATGTAGTGAGTCTTGGTAGCATCCGAATACTCCTTAGGCTGAAAAGATGTCAGACCACCGCGAATCTCTGTATCGTGAGCTCCTTCAGACCAGGTCCGCTGCAGGCTGGAGATAACCCCTCTCTCTTCCTCTGTTGCTTCAAAAATCAAAGCAGCTGCTCCGTCACTGAACAACTCAAAACTTTCCTTCTGATTGGGATTAAGCCCTAAACTTCCAACCTCACTGGACACGATGAGAATCCTATGATACTCACCAGCCTCCAACAAATGAGACATGAGACTCAAAGCCGAGATAAAGCTGGTGCAAGTCGTATTGATATCCATGGCTGGAATGGACAAGCCCTTGGCTACCAACTCATGAATCAGGGCCGCAGTGCAGGGAATAGGCTGAACGCCCACTGCACTAGCTGACACGATACAATCGATGTCTTTGATAGTCAAGCCCGCTTGCTCTAGGGCTTTTTCAATCGCCTTGACTGCCATGGAAAGCTGGGTTTCTTCATTTTCCACCACCCGATACCGAGTCTGATCCTTAAAAGTCACAGTATTTCTAGGTAGATGAGTACCGTAACCAACAATCTTTATATGATTCTTTACTGCTGTCATATTAAACTCCTTCTTGTCAGACTTGGGGGCTGCTCGGCAGCTAGGTAAACTGCCAAAGCACTTCAGCCTCCGATTCATATGTTTGCCAAATTGGGGCATTCTTAGGCCCGATAGATGCGTTTCAACTTACGGCTTCTGTCCCGCTGATAATCTTCAAAAGAAATAGCTGGCATAAGAAATCTTTTATCAGTCGCTAAGTTTTGAAACTGCTGAAAAATCTCGTCTTCTCGCTGCTGACTACGATGTTCGATAGCAATGGTCAGTGAATGATCCTGCTTCTGAGCTACCTGATATTCTCCAATCCCATCAACTAAGAGCAGGCAGCGGCGAATAAAGTCTGGAAAGACCTCCACCGACTGACCTGCAGCATTTTCAAAAATGAAAATATCATCCGAGCGCCCCTCAATCCTGTCAATCCGTGTAAAGACCGAACCGCAGGGGCAAGGTTCAGGATTTTCCACCAAGATATCATTAAGCTCATATTGAAAAATTGGCTGAGAAGTCCGCTTAAAATCCGTAATTATTGGATAAAAGCGTCTATCGTCCAAGTAGCGCTTATCTACATGGACAATATCTTCGTTTAGATGAAGATTCCCGTAAGAACAGCTGCAGGCTAGAAAGCCCTCAGTCGCTTGGTAGACCTGGTCCACCTTTTTCAGATCAAATCTTGCTTGAATTCTCTGCCGATCCGGCTCTTCTAAAATCTCTGCCACCGATACAACTTTACTAGGAGCAATCTGCAAATTCCCTGCCTGGACTTGTTTAGCCAGCTCCAAGAGCATTGACGCTGGAGCCACTAAAATTGTCGGCTGATAAGCATTCAAACGCTCTACATGCTCTTCGGCTCCCTGAAAAGTATCAAAATACTCCAGAGAAATCAAGCCTGAATTGACAGTCTGATAGAGCTGGTTATCTGCCCGAAGAAAGAAGGCTATTTTGTGCCCAAAGAGTTTACCTTTAGGCAGCATCTTGGCCAAGATGGCTGCCGCCCACATACTGCGCTCCTTTTCAGTGGTGACAAACAAGCCTCGGTGACCAGATGTCCCTGAAGACAGGCCGACAGCAATTTCTCCTATCATGGGACTGAAATCACGTGTCCGCTCGCTCTCAAGTGCCAAGGCTAACAACTCATCTCGATCCAGCCCCTGAGTATTGAGCTCATTGAAATGCTCCATCATAAAGGCCTTATTCATCTTAAAATCTACTGGAATACCTGATTTGAAATAAGGTGATTCCTGCTGCAGAAATTCCAGATAGGTCTCTAAAGCCTTGACTTGATAGCTTTCCAGGGCCTGTCGATCTTTAAATCGATGCCCCCAGCGCATGACGCTAAAGGTTTTTAGAAATGTTCCTAGTTTCATACAAAATCTGCTCCGCTCTCTCAGCCGGATCATGACTGACTAGCACCTGATAACCGACAGCAAGTAACTGTCGAAGCAAGGCCACACCAGCCATGTATTCTTCCTTGTTATCTTGGATCAGTGACGGCAAGAAACGCATCTGCTCTGTATACGGCAACAGATCCACACCCCAGCACAAATCAGCTCCGATAAATAGATGATAATCTGGCAAAAAGAGACAAGCTTGACCAGCGGCATGTCCATCCACTGAGCCCAGATATATACTGCCATCCCCAAACAAGTCAACTGTCTTGCGATAGAGGAATGCTGCTTGGACCTGCTGAGGTTCCACCACTTCCAACCGACTCTCAAAATCCTGCGGAAGAAATTCCTTGAAAAGCAAATCCTTAAGCTTGGCATGTTGATAAGTTTTGAAGACGGTCTTGGTCAGAATGAAGCGGGCCTTGGGAAAGAAAGCGGCTCCGCCGATGTGATCTGGATGCAAGTGCGACAAGATGACATAAGAAATATCTTCTGGCGCAATTCCTTTTTGCTCAAGCAGACGATCTACACGCTCCTCTTCTGTCATATCAACAGGCGTTCCCAGACCATAAAGCCAGTATTTGAGATTGGGCTTCAGAATAGCTGGAGAATAGCCAGTGTCGTAGAGAATATAGCCTTTCTCACGATGCTTCAAGAGGAAAACGCCAGCTGGAAAAATCATTTTTTTCTTGGTAACTCCCTTAAACATCTGCTGCAAGTGACTGCTGCAGCGTCCAGGCTGAAGATACTCAATTTTCTCGATAATGTTGGACATATTTTGCAATCCCTTCACTGATTGTCAACTTGGGTTGATAGCCCAAATCCCTTACTGCTGCTGATATATCCAGCGTTTGACTGTAACGCATTAAGTAATAAGTGTAAAGAGTCAGAGGAGGCTCTTTTTCAATGTTAAAAAAGCGATAAAAGCTTTCAAACCCCTGTGCCAGAAGACCTAGAAAAGCAGCAGGCAACTTAATATAACGTTTACGAACCTGTAAACCTTCCAAAGCTTCATCCAGCATATCCTTGAAACTACGGGATTCTCCGTTGGTAATGTTGTAAACCTGTCCTTGCGCTTCTGGAATTTCCAAAGCCAGTCGAACAGCCAAGGCCACATTTTCCACACAGGTCATGTCCATCATTTGCTGGCCATTTCTGATAAGTGGAATCGCCAGTTTTTGACTTAAGCGCAGAATCCTAGGAAAGATACTGGTATCTCCAATACCAAAAAGCCCTCTAGGGCGCAAGATAACCGATGGAACTTGAGGATAGCTTCGGACAATCCGCTCAGCCATGAGCTTGCTTTTGATATAGTAATTCAGCTCATTTTCCTGAGGAGCAGCCTCTTCTTTGATAGCCAATTGGTCACGCGCCGCAGCATAAACACTCGGAGAGGAAATATAGACCAGTCGTTGCACTCCAAAATGTCGGCAGGCTTCCATAACCAACTTGGTTCCTACCACATTGGTCTGATAAAACTGCTCCCAGGGTCCCCAAATCGTTGAGAGAGCACCCGCATGCACCACTGCATCCACTCCTTCGCAGGCTGTAAAAATTTCTTCTTCTCTAGTAAAATCACCAGCAAAAAACTCTACTAAAGGACCTTCTAACTGCCGACCAGCCTTCAGATTACGGCCAAAAGCCCGCACCTGATAGCCTTGTTCAGCCAGCTCTTCAACAACATACTTTCCTAGAAAGCCAGTCGCTCCTGTCACTAGAACCTTCATCGCTACTCCTTTCATACAATTTTCTGTTTCTGTCTTGTCCCCATTATACACCATTTCAGCAAATCTTCCGTAAAAAAGCTGGAAAAAATCTTTACAGAGTGTCTCACCTGATTAGATAGGAGCAGAAAGAAATCAGATAATTTCCCAAAACAGCTGTCTCAAGCCATTGACATTTTTTAGTAGGAATTAGCTTTATTATTTCACTGAGAGTATTAAAAAAGAAGCCGGGAAACCGGCTTCTGAACAAATACAAATTAAAGCATTTTGTTGTAGAATTCAACGATAAGTGCTTCGTTGATTTCTGGGTTGATTTCATCGCGCTCTGGAAGGCGAGTCAATGAACCTTCTAATTTTTCAGCATCGAATGATACGAATGCTGGACGTCCAAGAGTTGCTTCAACAGCTTCAAGGATTGCTGGAACTTTCAATGATTTTTCACGAACTGAGATCACTTGACCTGGAGTTACGCGGTATGATGGGATATCAACGCGTTTGCCGTCAACAAGGATGTGACCGTGGTTTACGAATTGACGAGCTTGACGACGAGTAGTCGCAAGACCAAGACGGTAAACAACGTTATCCAAGCGACGCTCCAAGAGAAGCATGAAGTTGAAACCAAGGATTCCTTCTTTGATTTTTGAAGCTTGAACAAACAAGTTACGGAATTGTTTTTCACCTACACCGTAAGTGAAACGAAGTTTTTGCTTTTCAGCCAATTGCAAACCGTATTCTGACAATTTGCTGCGGTTGTTTGGTCCATGCTGACCAGGTACATAGTTACGGCGAGCCAATTCTTTACCTGTACCAGTAAGAGAAAGACCCAAACGACGAGCTTGTTTCCAAGATGGTCCTGTATAACGTGACATAAAAATGTCCTCCTGTAAAATATTTTTGAGGAAATAGTCACTTAGAAAGCCCTGATTCGTGCAGAACATTTTCGCCCAAACAGCTAAGGCTACTTTTATAGCTGATGTTCTGTTGACGAGCTCCATGCTTTCCTGCTGCTATTTCACACAAGGGCTATTGTACCATGAATAAAGTCAAAAGTAAAGGGGATCATGCAAAAAATCAAGCCAAAAGGCTTGATCGAAGTTGTTTTGAAAATAAAGGAATTCAGGCATTTACTTCACACTCCCAAAATCCTCAAAATCTCCTGCTTGTATCGCAGCTTCTGCAGTTCCTTATCCTCGCTGTCTGACCAAGTCAATTGTAGATCTGCAGCGATTTGCCCAGGCCGATTTTTCAGAATATAGATACGGTCACTGAGAGCCAGAGCTTCCTCGATGCTATGAGTGATAAGGAGAGTCGTCAGACCCAGCCTACGATGAATATCTAGATACCAAGTGTGCAGCTCCATCTTGGTCAGCTCATCCAAGGCACTAAAGGCCTCGTCCAGAAGAAATAGCTTGTGGCCGAACATATAGGTTCGCAGCAGAGCCACGCGCTGCCGCATCCCCCCGCTCAGCTCATGTGGATACTTATCTGCCACATCAAAGAGCCCGAACTCCTTCAAAATCTGAGTTGCCTGCTCCGTCGCTTCCTTTTTGGATACCTTTCGGATTAGCAGGGGCAAGATGACATTGCCCAACACCGTCTTGTGCTCCAGCAGCAAGTCCTTCTGCAGCATATAACTCACCCGGCCCTTGGGATTTTCCTGCCCGTCTAGGACAATCCTGCCCGACTGGACCTCCAAAATCCCCGCAATCAGATTAAAGAGGGTCGTTTTCCCGACTCCGCTAGGTCCCAAAATCGCTACGACCTGACCTGCTTCTACCTCGAGGCTAATATCTTTCAAAATCTGCTGCTCATCATAAGCATAGCTTACATTTTCAAGTTTAATTACTGTCATTATTTTATATAATCGTTGCTAAATCCCTTGTCACTCAAGTCATTGTCCACGATACCCTTATCCTTGGCCCATTTGTAAAAGGCATTCCAGCGGCTAGCCTCAAACTGACCCCACTTGTCCTTATCTGATGCATATTGCTCGGACAAATATTTTTGAGAAGCCAAGACAAAGTCACGTTTGTTTTTCAATTCTGGTGCATTTTTGATTAAAATGTCTGCTGCTTCTTCAGGGTGCTCCATAGCATATTGATAGCCCTTCTTGATAGCCTGCAAGACTTTTTTCGCCTCGTCCGGATTCTTCTTCAGATAGTCATTATTAGCAATGATGACAGGAGAATAATAGTCAAACTCCTTGACATAATCCTTCATGTAAAAGAAATTAGTCTCCATGCCCTGAGACTGTGCCATGATACCATCCCAGCCGTGGTAAATCCAGGCTGCATCAAACAAACCATTTTCAATCGGCGTAATTGAGTTGGAATCATTATTCGGAACCTTCTCTACATCATCAAACTTGCTACCTTGGCTTTCTACCAAGGTTTTGAGCATACCCAGCTCCACTGGATCATTCCAAGTACCATATTTCTTACCAGCCAGGTCTTTAGGCCCTGTAATCCCTGCAGACTTCTTGGAAATGATACCTGAAGTATTATGCTCAACGATGGCCGCAACAGCAGTGATTTCCGCACCCTTATCCAATTTTTTAGCCATAGAGTCTTGGAAATAAATACCAAAAGGCGCCTTACCATTGATAATCAGATCCGAGCTGCTGTCTTCTGGCGGCAACTTAATATCCACATCCACGCCTGCTTCCTTGAAGTAGCCCTTTTCCTGAGCCACATAAAGACCGGTATGATTGGTATTGGGTGACCAGTCTAGGATAAAATCAATTTTTTTATCCTTGCTCTCAGACGTAGATTTCGACTGACCGCAGGCCCCTAGGCCGATGATTGACACAGCAGCCAAACCTGCCAAAAACACTTTATAACTTTTTTTCATCATTATCCTCTTTTCTTTCTTTGGGAAATAGCAGAGCTGAGCTCCTATTTCCACTTAATGACATATTTTTCACTGACAGCCACCAGCTTCATCCCCAGAAGACTGATAACCGAAACCAATATGATAATAGCAAACATGGTGTCGTACTGGAAAAGTTTCTTAGACTGAATCATATAAACACCCAAGCCTTCAAAACCGCCCAGCCATTCGGAAACCACGGTCGTGATAAAGGCATAGGAAACACTGACGCGCAAGCCCGCATAGAAATAGGGCAGACTAGCTGGAATCTTAAAATGCCAAAGAATCTGCCAGCGATTGGCCTGCATAAGCTCAAAGAGAGTCAGAGTATCCCGATCACAGTGCCGAAAACCATCCAGAATACTGACGATAATTGGAAAAGTCGTCGTCAGAATAATGAGCACAATCTTGGGCAAAATCCCATACCCCAGCCAGAGAACCAGAATTGGCGCCAAAGCAATGGTCGGAATAGTCTGTACCACGACCATCATGGGGTAGATTAGATCATTGAGCCAGCTCATGCTGTCCATCAGGACAGCTAAGATACAGGCCAAGATCAACCCCAAGACTAAACCCAGCAAGGCTACTTTTAAGGTGGCCCAACTATGACTTGCTAGAAAGCCAGCATCTCTGATAAAGGCCTGACCGATTTCCAGAGGTGTCGGTAGGATAAACTTGGGCAAGAGCTTGAGCCAGCCCATGACCTGCCAGAGCACAAGTACACCCAACATACCTAAGAGACCGATTTGTTGTCGCATCAGCCTTTGTAGTGCTTTCATTAGAATGCTTTTCCTCCCTTCCTGCATTTTAGCGCTGCAATTTTTCAAGATATCACCATTCGATAAAGATGATAAAAGAAAAGGCCTTTTCCATATACGGAAAAGGCGCACAAATACCACATTTTTTCGGTATGTTTCCTACGCTGGCATTACCCAGATCAGGTGCGGTCGAAGCTTACACTTCCTCTCAGACTGTACACAGACTCCCATATATAGTACTATGATAGCGCAATCATCAGCAAATGTCAAGGTTGGAGCTTGGGCTCACTCCTTTTCAACTATAAGTAAAGCAAACTATCATCAATCAGCCAAACTTCCCTTTCGCAGCCAGCAAAGTCTCCATAGCCCTGATATTCTCAGTCTCACTTGTGGATAAAATGGTTTCAAAGCCCAGTTCAGCTGCCGTATCTAAGTTAGCCTGAATATCATCAATAAAGACGGATTCCACTGGATCCAAACCATACTTTTTCAAGAGCTTTTGGTAAATCTCTGCTTCCGGCTTGACGACACCTACCTCTGAGGAAAGGATATAGCCCGACAGCAGTTGGTAAATGGGCAACAAACCAGCTTTTTCAATATGATAAAAAATCTCACAAGTGGTTGACAAGATATAGATTCGATAGCCCTGGTCAGCCCATAGCCGAATCCTTTCTTGTAAATCACTGTAAACATGCACAACCTCATACCAGTGATAGAAGATATTCTTAACGGCAGAATGATAAGAAACATCCAGCTGAGCCAGGACTTCCTCACAAGCTTCTTTCAAACTCAGCTCTCCCTTGTCCGTCTGATGCCAGACACCTGACTCAAAAATGGCCTGTCTAAGAACCTGCCGCCGCTCTTTCTCAGGTTCAAAATATGTCAAGATTTTCTCAGAATTCCATTCAATCAGAACATTGCCCAAATCAAAAACCAAATTTTTAATCATGATGACCACCTGTTTTCTTTGCTTATCATCCTCTATATAAGTCGATTTGACTGAGGAATTGCTTCAAATATAAGTAAAAAGGCCCACTGGACCTTTCTATTCATCAAAATAACGGATGAGGTTCTTTTCTGTCAAAATGTCAGAATAAGTATAAGACTCCACATAGGTATTGGAAATTTCCCCTGGCTGACCGCCTTCATTGGAATATTCCACGATAAACAAAGACGGATAGACTTCAATCAGACGGCCTTGCTTGCTTTTTTGGCGCTTACGACCGTTTTCCAGCGTCATCTCAACGATTTGTCCTTCATGCGCCTTGATATCTTCTTTGATTTTTTTCATTTTTGCTACATCTGTAAATGCATCACTCATCTTTATTCGTCCTCTCTTTTGGAAATACTTGAGAATTTATTATACTCTTTCTGGAAAATTAACTCTACTGTACCACGCGCTCCACTCCGGTTTTTCTCGATAATGACTTCAACCTTGTTATTGGGAATGCCTTCTTCCTCCTCACCGGCTCGATCATAATAATCATCCCGGTAAAGGAAGGCAACGATATCCGCATCCTGCTCAATAGAACCTGATTCCCGAATATCAGACAGCACCGGTCTCTTATCCTGCCGCTGCTCCACGCCACGCGAGAGCTGACTCAGCGCAATGACCGGAACTTTGAGCTCCTTAGCCAAGATTTTCAACTGTCGGGAAATTTCCGAAACCTCTTGCTGGCGATTTTCACGGCCAGTTCCTGTGATCAGCTGCAGATAGTCAATCAATACCAAACCTAGATTGCCCGTTTCCTGGGCCAATTTTCGAGCCCGCGAGCGAATCTCCGTAATCCGAATCCCTGGTGTATCATCGATATAAATACTAGAATTGGCCAGATTAGCTGTCGCAATGGTATATTTCTGCCACTCTTCGTCTGTCAGTTGCCCCGTACGAATAGAGTGAGAATTAATTACCCCTTCTGAAGCCAACATCCGGTCCACCAAGCTCTCCGCCCCCATTTCCAGAGAGAAAATGGCTACAGTCTTATCCAGCTTGGTTCCGATATTCTGAGCGATATTAAGGGCAAAGGCCGTCTTTCCGACCGCTGGCCGAGCCGCCAGAATGATTAACTCTTCCTCATGCAGACCAGTCGTCATCTTGTCCAGCTCACGATAGCCAGTCGCAATCCCAGTGATATCTGATGTCTGAAGAGACCGAGCCTCCAGATTGCCAAAGTTAAGATTCAGCACATCACGGATATTTTTAAAGCCACTGCGGTTGGCTGTTTCGCTGACATCAATCAAAGCTTTTTCAGCTCCGGCGATAATTTCCTCTGACAGACGGTCACCATCGTAGGCTTGATTGATAGACTCTGTCAGACGCGAAATCAGCCGCCTTAGAATGGCCTTTTCTGCAACGATTTTAGCATAGTATTCAGCATTGGCAGAGGTTGGCACAGAATTGACCACTTCCACCAAGTAGCTGAGACCGCCGATATTCTGCAGGTCACCCTGACTGTCCAAAATATTGCGAACCGTCGTTGCATCAATGGCATCCCCGCGGTCAGCCAAGTCAATCATAGCCTTGAAAATCAAGCGATTGGCATACTTAAAGAAGTCGGCAGGCTCAATATACTCACGAACAAAGACCAGTTTGCTCTCATCAATGAAAATGGCTCCTAAGACGGACTGCTCCGCTAAAATATCCTGAGGCTGAGCTCGGAGTTCATCAATCTCTGCCATCGGTAAATCCTTCTTTCAAATCACTATTATCCTTCTTTAACCCGCAAACGAATCACCCCAGTTATATCCTGATAAATTTTCACTGGAACATCTATCAGACCAATGGAACGAATCGGTGAGTCCACCTTAATATGCCGTTTGTCAATTTTGATCCCAAACTGCTTCTGCAGCTCTTCTGCTATTTTCTTGCTGGTAATAGAGCCAAAGGTGCGGCCGTCCGGACCAACTTTTTCAGTAAATTCAACAAGAGTAGCTTCTTCTGCTAACTTAGTCTTAATAGCCTGAGCTTCTGCTACTAGTTCAGCGTGAGCTTTTTCTTCGGACTTTTGCTTACCGCGCAGTTCACCGATAGCCTGAGCTGTTGCTTCCTTGGCTAAATTTTTCTTAATCAGAAAATTTTGAGCATAGCCAGTCGGCATTTCCTTGATTTCGCCTTTTTTGCCCTTGCCTTTTACATCTGCTAAAAAAATTACTTTCATCCTTTTTTCTCCTCGTCTATTATTACTTCCTCTTTAATGACTTGGTCCATAATTTCTTGATTCAGCGACTGAAGGACCTCAGAAACTGTTTTACCTTCAATTTGAGCTGCTGCCAGATTGAAATGACCGCCACCCCCCAGCTTTTCCATAATTCGCTGAACATTGATCTTGCTGCGACTGCGAGCCGAAATAGACACATAGCCTTTGGTATTCTTGCTCACGACAAAAGTAGCTTCAATTCCTGACATCGAGAGCATGGTATCAGCTGCCTTACTGATGACAACCGTATCATAAGTGTTCTCCTCTGGACCAGCTGCTACAATGACATTAGGCAAAATCTTCTTGCCGTTTAAAATCAGTTCATTAATCGCACGATATTCCTCAAAATTCGTAGCGGAAATGTCCTGAATCACAACACTGTCACTGCCCCGAGTCCGTAGATAGCTGGCCACATCAAAGGTCCGACTGGTGACTCGAGATGAAAATCCTTTAGTGTCAAGCATGATACCCGCCATGAGAATGCTGGCTTGCATCTTACTGAGACGGTTCTTTTTAGAATTCTGGAACTGAATCAGCTCCGTCACCAACTCACTGGCACTGCTAGCCCCACTTTCGATATAGGCAATCACAGCATTTTCCGGAAAGTCTTCATCACGTCGATGGTGGTCCACTACGATAATCTGACTGAATTGATCAAAGAAATCCTTAGACAGAGTCAGAGATATCTTGGAGTGGTCAACCATAATCAAGAGCGACCGATTGGTCACCATATTTACTGCTTCAGAAAGCGGCACCAGATAATCAGCCCCTTCCTGCTGGAGCTTTGTAATGGAGCGCTCAATGTCAGAAGCCATCTGGGACGGATCATAGACCACATAAGCTTTCTCAATGATATTACTAGCAAAGAGTTGCATACCAAGAGAAGAACCCAAGGCATCCATATCCAGATTTTTATGTCCGACTATAAAGACCTGATCCACACTCTTAATCTTATCAGAGATCGCAGTCATCATAGCCCGAGTTCGGGTGCGCGTGCGCTTAACAGCTGACGCCGTTCCTCCACCAAAGAAGATTGGGTTCATGTTGTCATTATTTTCTTTAACGACAGCCTGATCCCCACCGCGAACTTCAGCTAAGTTGAGGTTAAGCAGGGCTACCCGACCGATTTCATCATGATTGCCATCACCATAAGAAAAGCCCATACTGAGTGTCAGCGACAGCTCTCGATTTTTAGCTTCCGTCCGGAATTGATCAATGATAGAAAATTTATTTTCCATCAGCTGTTCCAACACCGTGTAATCCGTAAAAAGATAGAACCGATCCATACTAACCCGACGGTAAAACATGTGAAACTGCTCAGAAAATTCTGCTACGAAGTTGGCCACAAAGCTATTGATATGACTGATATCCGTGTCAGAAACGACATCTTCCAAATCATCATAATTATCCACCGAGATAATCCCGATTACCGGGCGCGTTGTCACCAGACCAACGGTTGCTTCGTATTCATTGGATGCATCAAAAAAATAAAACACACTAGATGCACGGTCCAAGTAAACCGAATATTTCTTGTCTCCAACCGTAGCATAATGACCAGAGTCTGAATAAGCAGCCTTCATGATATTCTTGAGCATATCAGCATCAAAATCACCATCTTCGGTTGTAAAAATCAGTTCTGCATAGGGATTAAACCACTCTACATCACCATTATCTTCACTGATTTTAATGACACCAACTGGCATCTTATCCAGCAAGGAAGCGAGGCTTCCTTCTGCTTGATGATTGACATAATGAATCTGCTCAATCTCATCTAGCTCGGATACTCTCTGTTGCTGGATAAAAAGCACAATCAAAAGAGCCAGCACAAGCATAAGAGCAGCTAGCATGGCCAAACTATCACCAAAAAGCCTCAGACAGATGGCTAAGATTATAAAGGAAATTAGACCCGCCATCGCCAAGTGAATTGGGGCAAAACGAAATTTTTTCATCATAGACCTCTTATTCCGCCATTTTACCATAAATCCAAGAAAAAAGCGAATTTCTCCCAATAAGTAAAGCATTTAACAAGGGTAAAGGAAGCGAAAAACAGCCTTTCAAAGTTTACAACGTTGTAAATCTCTTGTAAATTTACACAAAAAGGCTGCTTCCCAAAGGAAACTAAGCCTTTTACAAGAGTTACTTCGCTTGATTTTTAGAAATGCTTCTAGACTTGCCTTCTAAGTAAACCATCAAAATAGAAATATCTGCTGGATTGACACCAGAAATACGACTAGCCTGACCAATTGTTTCTGGATTGATTTTCTTAAACTTCTGTCGTGCTTCTGTCGCAATCGAGTCAATATCATCCCAGTCAATATTAGCTGGAATCCGCTTCTCTTCCATGCGCTTCATCTTTTCAACCTGATCAAGAGCTTTGGAAATATAGCCTTCGTACTTAATCTCTGTCTCAAGCAACTCGATAATCTTTTCATCAAGCTCTTCTGCAGCTGGACCAATGAACTGAACCACATCTTGATAAGACACTTCCGGTCGCCTTATAAATTCTTTGGCAGTTACTGCATCTGTCAGAGGCTTAAAACCAAGTGCTTCTACCTTGGCATTGGTTTCCTTGACAGGCTTTAGCTTGATGGATTCCAAACGCTTCATTTCATTGTCAAATTGATTCTTTTTAATCTCGAAACGAGCCCAGCGCTCATCATCTACCAGACCAATTTCTCGTCCCAGCTCTGTCAAACGCATATCTGCATTGTCATGGCGGAGAATCAAACGGTACTCAGCTCGGCTAGTCAAGAGTCGGTAAGGTTCTACAGTTCCCTTGGTCACCAAATCATCAATCATGACTCCAATGTAACCATCACTGCGCTTCAGAATCAGCTCCGGCTTACCTTGGATTTTCAAGGCCGCATTTATCCCAGCAATAATCCCTTGACCTGCAGCTTCTTCATAACCAGAAGTCCCATTGGTCTGACCTGCTGTAAACAGCCCTGAAATTTTCTTGGTTTCCAAGGTTGCCCGCAACTGGTGGGGCATAATCATATCGTACTCAATGGCATAGCCTGTCCGCATCATCTCAGCATTTTCTAGACCCTTGATAGAGTGAACCAAGTCCTTCTGCACATCTTCTGGCAAACTAGTTGACAACCCCTGCACATAAACTTCTTCTGTATCACGACCCTCAGGTTCTAAGAAAAGCTGGTGGCGTTCCTTGTCCGCAAAACGGACAATCTTATCCTCGATTGACGGGCAATAGCGAGGTCCCACACCCTTAACGATACCTGAAAACATAGGAGCACGATGCAGGTTATTTTGGATAATTTCATGACTTTCTGCATTGGTATAAGTCAACCAGCAAGGCACTTGATCTTTCACATAGTCCTCATCACGAGACGTGTAAGAGAAATGATTGGCTTTTTCATCACCTGGCTGAATTTCAGTCACATCATAATTGATAGATGACGCCTTAACACGTGGAGGAGTTCCAGTTTTAAAACGACCAATTTCAAATCCTAGGTCACGCAGATTATCTGCTAAAGGAATGGCTGCTAAGCTATGGTTTGGACCAGATGAATACTTGAGATCACCAATAATAATTTCTCCCCGCAAAGCTGTTCCAGTCGTAACAATAACAGCTTTAGCTGCATACTCCTGATGGGTCGCTGTTTTAACCCCAATGACCTTACCATCTTCTACCAAGATTTCATTAATCATGGTTTGCCGCAGAGTCAGATTTTCTTGATTTTCAACAGTCTTCCGCATTTCTTTGGAGTAAACTTCCTTATCCGCCTGGGCCCGAAGAGCCCGAACAGCGGGTCCTTTACCAGTATTGAGCATCTTCATTTGGATATAGCTCTTGTCAATATTCTTGGCCATCTCCCCACCCAAAGCATCTACTTCACGAACGACAATCCCTTTAGCAGACCCTCCGATAGAAGGATTGCAGGGCATAAAAGCCAGCATCTCAATATTGATGGTTGCTAAAAGAACCTTGCAACCCATTCGACTAGCAGCCAGCGATGCCTCAACCCCAGCATGCCCTGCTCCAATCACGATAATATCATAACTTTCAGTAAAATTGTGTGACATTTCTTTTTCCTTCGTTTTTTTTTTCACCAAAAAAGGCCAAGTCTCCAGAAGTGCAGGACAAAAAAGCCTGCAACATCCATGAGCTTTGACCATCATGACTATTGTTAAAGCTATTTTATCAAATCAAATCGTTTTGTCAATGCAAATCACTGTTTGAGCAAGGTCTGCACACTGACGATAATCATCTGTATTCCTATCGAGAATAGTAAAAGTCCCATCATTTTCGTTATAATTTTCATCAAATTTTCTCCCAAGAAGCCTGCAATTTGTTTTGCACTTCTTAACAGGAGATAAGTGATGACACATAGTAGAGCAAAAGCAACTACGGTTATCAGTTGATTCTGCAAACCTCCATTAGCCAGACTTAAAGCAGTTGTAATTGTACCTGGTCCCGCAAAAAGTGGCATTGCAAGAGGAGAAATAGCAATAGACATTGGATCTGAATTTACTGCTTGCTGCTCCATTCCTTTATAGCTGGGTGAATGATTACCATTAATCATATGATAACCGATAACGGCCACTAATATTCCACCAGCAATTCTGAAAGAAACAATTGTAATTCCAAATACTTTAAAAATGAAATCTCCTGAAAAGATAAAAACAGTTACAATAACAAAGGCAATCAAAAGACTCCTAAAAGCAATTTTTCGTGAAATTTTTTGACTATCATCTGCTACTAAAGCCATGTAAGCAGGAAGATTTGAAATTGGGTTCATTATAGCGAAAAATGCCATAAATGCATAAAAAAATTGAGAACTCATCGTTTTTATTTAACTCCAGTTAGACATACTGACAAACCTTGCCATCACGGTAGGCATTGTCAATTAAACCGCCACCTAAACACTCTTCGCCATCGTAAAAGACAACTGCCTGTCCTGGTGTAATGGCGCGCTGTGGCTCCGCAAAGATGACCTCTGCCTTGTCTCCTTTGACATGTACTGTCACCTTAGAATCAGGCTGACGGTAGCGGAACTTAGCTGTACATTCCATAGTAAATTCTTCTGGCATTTCTTTTGTGAAAT
>CAUVQK010000003.1:0-16462 GCA_963553705.1 uncultured Streptococcus sp. | reverse complement strand
TAGGAGAAATGTGCCTGCTTCTAAAAAGGGGAAGAAGCTTAGGCTCTTTAATGCAGCTTTACTGACATTGGTAAGCTTGGTTTCAGGTTTGCTGGTTTTTTCTATATTTAAAAATAATGTTCTGGCGTTTCATCACCTGAACCTTATTTTGTCTGCTCTTTTGGCGGCTGTTATTTTACTGGCAGCCTTCTTTATATGGAAAAATAAGTTCAAAGTCCTGACAACCTTACTTTTGCTTGTGACCTTGCTGGTATCTTCAGGAGCCATGTACGGGGTCAAGGAGCTGATGGACTTGTCTAGAGGTGTGAACTCCACTTCAAATTACTCTGAAATTGAAATGGCGGTTTATGTCCGAGCAGACAGCGACAAATCAGATGTAACTCAGCTGAAGAAGCTGACGGCTCCGACTGAAAATGGGGATAAGGACAATGTGACGGCTCTTCTGGACCACATCAAGAAGACTAAAAAGACAGAACTCACAGTGGAAAACAGCTCTTCATATATTGCAGCCTACAAGGCCCTCATCAATCAAGAGACCGAGGCCATTGCCCTCAATAGCTCGTTTGGAGATATGCTGGCTTCTCACGATGCTGACTATGCTTCAAAGATAAAGAAAATCTATACTTATAAAATCACCCGTCAAGTAGAGACAGGCAAGCGCAGGGATGATGCCAATGCGGATGTCTTCAATGTCTATGTCAGCGGTATTGACACTTATGGATCTATCTCATCTGTCTCACGCTCAGATGTCAATATCATCATGACGGTTAATCGCAAGACCAAGAAAGTCCTCTTGACTACAACTCCTCGTGATTCTTATGTGGCGATTGCAGATGGAGGAGGCGGACAGATGGACAAGCTGACCCATGCAGGGATTTACGGAGTAGATGCTTCTGTCCACACGCTGGAAAATCTTTATGGTATTCGCATTGACTACTACATTCGTCTGAACTTTACTTCCTTCCTCAAGCTGGTAGATCTGCTGGGAGGGATTGATGTTGAAAATGACCAAGAATTTACCAGCCGACACGGCAATCATCATTTCCCAGTAGGGAAAGTCCATATGAACTCAGATCAGGCATTAGGTTTTGTTCGCGAGCGTTACTCCCTTCAGGGTGGTGACAATGACCGCGGAAAAAATCAAGAAAAAGTTATCGAAGCAGTCATTAAAAAGCTGACTTCAACCAGTGCTTTGAAGAACTACAACGAGATTATTTCCGGTTTGCAGGACTCTATCCAGACCAATATGGAGCTGCCTGTTCTTATGAATCTGGTCAATACCCAGCTGGAGTCAGGCGGAAACTATCAAGTTCAGTCACAAGCCATCAGCGGAAACGGACGCATGGATTTACCATCCTACGCTATGCCAGATTCCAATCTTTACATGATGGAAATCCAGCCAGAAAGCCTTGATAATGCTAAGGCAGCGATTCAGCAGGTAATGGAAGGGAAAGCACCATGATTGATATCCATTCTCATATTATCTTTGATGTGGACGATGGTCCTAAGACCTTTGAGGATTCCAAAAAACTGCTGGAAGAAAGCTATCGACAGGGAGTTCGGACCATCATCTCTACTTCTCATCGCAGAAAGGGTATGTTTGAAACGCCTGAAGAGACCATTAGCGCTAATTTTAAAATGGTAAAAGAACTGGCAGAGCTTGTAGCGCCTGACTTGACGGTTCTCTATGGGGCAGAGATTTACTACACCAGTGATGTGGCGGATAAGTTGGAAAAGGGGATTTTCCCCAGTCTAGCTGGTACACGTTATGTGCTGATTGAGTTTAGCATGGCGACGCCCTATAAGGACATCCATAAAGGCTTAGCTCAGATTCTGCGCTTAGGACTGACACCGGTCCTTGCTCATATTGAGCGCTATCACTGCCTGGAAAATGATGAAAAGAAGGTGCAGGAACTCATTAATATGGGCTGCTATACTCAGATTAATAGCTCCAGTGTTCTGAAGCCTAAGCTGCTTGGAGACTCGCATAAATTTATGAAAAAACGGGCTCAGTTCTTTTTGGAGAAGGACTTGGTCCACTTTGTTGCCAGCGACATGCACAATCTAAGTCAGAGACCGCCCTTTATGAAGGAGGCCTTTGACATCGTCGCTAAGAAATACGGTTCCCGCAGGGCAGAAGCCCTCTTTGGCGGCAACCAAGCATTATTATTGAAAAATGAATTGATTTAGGGGAAAAATGGAAAAACAAGAAAAGCAAATCGTAGAAATCGATATTCTGTCCTTGCTGAGAGCCTTATGGCTGAAAAAATTCACCATCGTGTTGGGAGCTGTGCTCTTTTCTTTGCTGGCTTTTGGCTACAGCGTCTTTATTGCTAAGAAAATGTATCAGAGCACCACACGCATCTATGTGGTTAGCCGTCAGAACGAAACGCAGGCAGCTTTGACTAATCAGGATCTGCAGGCGGGTTCATACCTCGTTAAGGACTTTAAGGAAATCATTCTTTCACAGGCGGTTCTATCACAGGCAATCAGTGAGTTGAAACTGCAAACGTCACCAAGAGAGCTGACGCGTCACATCACCGTTTCCGTTCCGGCGGATACTCGTATCGTTTCGATTACAGTTAAAGATGACAATCCGGAGGAAGCGGCTCGCATTGCCAATGCCTTCCGTAATATTGCTGCTGAGAAAATTATCGAGGTGACAAAAGTTTCTGATGTGACAACTTTGGAAGAAGCAACAGTCCCAGCAGAGCCTTCTTCACCAAATATTCGGCGTAATGTTATCTTAGGATTTTTAGGGGGCAGCGTCCTGATGTCGATCTTTATCATCGCTGTAGAAATCCTGGATGATCGGGTGAAGAAGCCAGAGGACATTGAAGAAGTCATGGGCTTGACGCTATTGGGCGTTATCCCAGATATGAACAGAATGTAAGGGAGAGAAAATGGCAACCTTAGAATTAGTTAGGAAAAAAAGGAACCTTGTCAAACTAACCGAGGAATACTACAATGCTCTAAGTACTAATGTACAGCTGAGCGGCGCCAATATCAAGATGGTCGAAATAAGCTCGGTGACGGCAAATGAAGGAAAGTCTACAACCTCGGTGAATCTTGCGGCCGCCTTTGCCAGAGCTGGTCATAAGACCTTGATGATCGATGCGGATATCCGGAACTCAGTCATGTCCGGTGTGTTTAGCAGTCAGAGAAAAGTATCAGGACTGACGGACTATCTGTCAGGACAGGCTGCCCTGCATGAAGTCATCAACGATACAGATCTGGAAAACCTAGATGTGATCTTATCTGGTCCAGTATCACCTAATCCGACGGGGCTTTTGCAAAGCAAGCAGTTTGAAGCGCTTTTGACTGACTTGCGTGTCCGCTATGACTACATCATTGTGGATACTTCACCGATTGGTCTGGTCATTGATGCGGCTATCATCGCTCAGAAATGTGATGCTAGCTTCTTGGTGACACAAGCAGGACATATCAAACGAAAAGCAGTCATGAAAGCTAAAGAGCAGTTGGAACAAACGGGAACTCCTTTTTTGGGTGTTGTCCTCAATAAATATAACATTGACTTGGAACGCTATGGTGCCTACGGAACTTATGGGGGATATGGCAGCTATGGCAATTACGGGAAATAGGGAATAAAGAGTTTTAGGATAATTGGGAGATTAGGAACATGACAAGAGCGAGAAAAAGAGTCATCTTAATTATTGTTGATATTATTTTGCTCAGTATAAGTCAGGGGATTTCAAAATTCTTCTTAGCAAAATATGTCGGGATAACGGATTTATCTTTTATCTCTATTTTAATGGGGATTATTGTACTGTATTTGACATTTGCAACACTGTCGAATGTCTTTTCTACCATTACAAGGTATACAGATTACAAAACAATGTTTCGAGTAGGGGGCTCAATTTTGGGAGCTTACTCGATTGTATACATTGTAGAGAAAATTTTTTATGAATCCACAAACAGTAGATATATTGTCCTTTCTATGCTGCTATCGTTTTTGTTGGTTATTGCTTCAAGGCTGACTTGGCGGGAGATTCATGAATTCGTGCAGCACCCTTCAGCTTTACTGGGTAAGAAAGTAGATGGGACGAAGACCCTTGTTGTTGGTTCAGGGGATGGTGCTAGTCTCTTTATCAAGACAGCTCAGCAAAAATCAAAAGATTTGAAGATAGTCGCGATTGTAGATGATGATAAGAACAAGCAAAATACGTATCTTCATGGAGTAAAAGTTGTAGGAACAACTGAGCAGATACCTGAAATTGTAGGGAATTATGAAGTTGAACAAATTGTCATTGCCATTCCTTCGTTGGCTCCGGATGATTACGAACGAATCGTAGAGTATTGCCAACAGACGGAGGTCAAGGTCAATGCCATGCCTAAGTATGAACAGGTGATTACGGGGAAACTATCTGTCAGCAAACTTCAGGAAATTGATATTGCAGATCTGTTGGGGCGTAAAGAAGTTAAGCTGGATCAGCAAAGTTTGAAGTCCAATATTAAATGCAAGACAGTACTAGTTACGGGGGCAGGTGGCTCTATCGGCTCGGAACTTTGCCGTCAGATTGCTCAATTCTGCCCAGCTAGGCTCCTGCTTCTAGGTCATGGAGAAAATTCAATTTATTTGATTCATAAGGAGCTATCAAGCCGTTATAAAGATGATATTGAATTGATTCCAATCATTGCGGATATTCAAGATAGAGAGAGGATTTTCCATATTATGGAAACCTATCGTCCTGATCGAGTGTATCATGCAGCAGCTCATAAGCATGTTCCTTTGATGGAGTACAATCCGACAGAAGCGGTCAAAAACAATATCTATGGCACTCGAAATGTAGCAGAAGCAGCAAAGGCAGCTGGTGTCGCGAAATTTGTCATGATTTCTACAGATAAGGCGGTCAACCCGCCTAATGTTATGGGGGCAACTAAGCGTGTAGCAGAAATGGTCGTAACCAGTTTAAATGAAGAAGGAAAGACTCTTTTCTCAGCTGTCCGCTTTGGGAATGTTTTGGGTAGCCGAGGTAGTGTTGTTCCTTTGTTCAAGGAGCAGATTGCCAAGGGAGGTCCTATCACCGTGACGGACTTTCGAATGACACGTTATTTCATGACGATACCAGAAGCCAGTCGCTTGGTGATTCAGGCTGGAGCCTTGATGCAAGGGGGAGAGGTTTTTGTCTTGGATATGGGTGAGCCTGTGAAAATTTTGGATTTGGCTAAAAAGATGATCACGCTCAGCGGCCATACTGAAGAGGAGATTCAGATTCAGGAAGCAGGCATTCGACCGGGAGAAAAACTTTATGAAGAGCTCTTATCCGCCAAGGAAAAGGTCAATGATCAAGTCTATGAAAAGATTTTTGTAGGGAATGTTCAGTCGCTGCCTAAGATAGAGGTGGATTCCTATGTGGACTCTCTTCTGTCTCTTGGTGCAAATGACCTCAAGGACAGCTTGGTAAAGTTTGCACAGCAATAAGTTTTTAGGATAATCATGTATAAATTTTTTAAACGAACATTAGATATAGTCTTGTCATTCTTAGGAATGATTGTCTTATCACCGTTTTTTCTGCTTCTAGTACTCGCTATTAAATTGGATTCAAAAGGACCAGTTTTGTTCAAACAGAAGCGGGTCGGTCTGCATAAGAAACACTTCTATATTTTGAAATTCAGAACGATGCGAATTGACACACCTAAGGATACCCCAACTCATTTGCTGGAAAATCCTGAGCAATGGATTACAAAGGTTGGGAAGTTTCTTAGGAAGACGTCTCTGGATGAGTTGCCTCAGATTTGGAATATTTTTGTTGGTGACATGAGTATCATAGGTCCAAGACCGGCTCTTTGGAATCAGTATGATTTGATTGAAGAGCGAGACCGATATGGAGCAAATGATGTCTTGCCAGGTCTGACGGGATGGGCTCAGATTCACGGGCGAGATGAGTTGCCAATCGCCAAGAAAGCTGAATTGGACGGCTACTATGTCCATCATTTGTCTTTTGGATTGGATGTCCGCTGTTTCTTTGGCACCATTAAGAGTGTAGTCAAGAGCGAAGGAGTTGTCGAAGGCGGCACGGGAAATATGGAAAAGAAAGATTAAAGGCTGATGAAAAGAATATTAATTACGGGAGAGGGTAGCTATATCGGCCGGAGCTTTAAGAGGTATGTTTCTTCACGGGAGGATGTCCAGGTTGATGAGTTGGACGTCCGCGGAGAAACCTGGAAGGAGAAAGATTTTTCGTCTTTTGATGTAATTTTGCATTTGGCGGCGATTGTCCATATCTCCAACCCATCAAAAGAGATGGAATCAGTATATAATCAAGTCAATACTCAGCTACCGTATGAATTGGCTCAAAAGGCTAAACGCGAAGGTGTCAAACAGTTTATCTTTATGAGCAGCATGAGCGTCTATGGCGAAGTTTTGGGAGATCGGGTTATCACAAAGGATACAAAAGAGCGTCCTGATTCTTTTTATGGCAAAAGCAAACTAGCTGCTGAGCAACTTCTAGCGGAATTGGAGAGCGAAGATTTCAAATTGGCAGTTTTACGGCCGCCTATGGTTTATGGTCATCAAGCTAAGGGGAATTATAAGCGACTGTCAAAGTTGGCTCAGAAGCTACCAGTCTTCCCTTTGGTCCAGAATGAACGTAGTATGATTTATATTGATAACCTTTGTGAGTTTATCAGGCTGATTGTTCAGAATCAAGACGGCGGTGTTTTCTATCCTCAAAATCAGGACTATGTCAACACCTCTCAGCTAGTCAGAGAAATAAAAAGAACTCATGGTCAGAGAGTAGTCTTGCTGCCAGCATTTAACTGGATTTTGAAAGGACTGTCTCGCCATGTTTCGACTCTGAATAAGCTGTTTTCAGATTTAACTTATGAAAAAGAGATGTCTGGCTATTCTCAGTCTTATCAGGTAGCAGATTTTAGGAGGTCTATTGAGAAGACGGAGAAGGGAAACTAGTTTAGGATGATTGGGGGGATTGTTAGTGAAGTTTTCGGTATTGATGTCTGTCTATCAGAAGGAGAATCCGGATTTCTTAAGAAAGAGCCTAAATAGCGTTCTTATAGAGCAGAGCCGCAAGCCAGATGAGCTTGTCCTTGTAGAGGATGGGCCGCTGACAGAAGAGCTTTATCAGACGATTCAAGATTTCAAGGAAACATTTCCAGAGATGAAAGTTCTACCTTTAAAGGAAAATGTCGGATTGGGAGAAGCTTTGCATCGGGGAGTTGAGGCTTGCTCTTATGATTGGATTGCTAGAATGGATACAGATGACATTGCGACACCGGACCGTTTCCAGCAACAAGTGGACTATATTGAGCAGCATCCGCAGTTAGATGTTCTGGGGGGCAATATTATAGAATTTGATTCGGAACCAGATCAAATAGTGGCAGAGAAACAAATGCCGCTTTCCCATGAAGAAATTATCAAAAGGTTGCAGCGGAGAAATCCTTTCTGTCACATGACGGTATTTTTCAAGAAATCATCTGTTTTAAAAGCAGGCAATTACAAGCCCCTGCCTTTAGTGGAAGACTATTATCTTTGGGCTAGAATGGCTGCTCAGGGCTGTCGTTTCGCCAATCTTAATCAGGTCTTGGTTTATGCTCGTGTCGGAAACGGCATGCATACAAGAAGAAGCCAGACAGAGCAGATTGCCAGCTGGAAAGTAGTCAATACTTTTTTGCTGTCACATGGTATGTTGAACCGAGGGCAATATTATCAAAATATGTTGATGATTCGTGCTTTTGTGGGAACGCCTATTTGGATAAAAGCGTTCATTTATAAGTATCTGCTTAGAAGAAAGTAATGGCTTTACAGACAGAGCAGTCTAGCTTAGATAGGGAGAAAGCGATATAGGATGAAAAGTTTAGGAAGGAGGGAGAAATGATTTCTGTCGTGATGGCGACCTATAATGGGGCGGATTTTATTTTGGAGCAACTAGACTCTATCCGCACTCAAAAGCTGAAGCCTGATCAGGTCATTATCTGTGATGACTGTTCTACAGATCAGACAGTGGTGCTAATCAAGGATTACATCACCAAGCACCAACTGACTGATTGGCAGCTGATTGAAAATCAGGAAAATTTGGGTCATTATCGAACTTTTATAAAATTAGCGAGTTTGGCTGAGCACGATATTGTTTTTTTCGCTGATCAGGATGATAAATGGCTGCCTGATAAAACAGCTGCCTTGCAGAAAGTGCTGTTAGAAACAGACGCTGCTATGGTGTATGGCCAGTCTTACTTGATTGATCAAAATGGTCAGGTCATCAAGGAACCCAAGGTTTCAGGAGAATGTCGAGAAAGAAATCTAGCTTGGCTTCTGAAAAATTGGCCGTCAGGTTATCAGACAGCTTTTAGAAAGTCGGTACTGACAGATATTTTGCAGCAGCAGTATACGGATTATCCTGGATTTGACTATCATGATGTTTTATTTGGTATGCTGGCTCCATTGTATGGCAAAGTTGTTTGCTTGGACCAGCTTCTAGATCAGCATCGCATTCATCAGGCAAATGTGACCCAGTCTGCGTCGTCGCTCAGTTTTAACAAAACAAGGTTATCTAGGATTAACTATTTACAGAAGGTCATCAGTCGCTATGAGTCCGTGCAAAAAATCGCAGAAGAGCGACAGATTTCTGAGGCGGACCATCGCCAGCTTGCTAGAACTTTGGCCTTGGCTAATCTTAGACTGAAATTATTACAGTCTAGAAATCCATTTTGGGCTTTGGGCCTGATGTTTCAAATAAGGGAGTATCGAACAATAAAAGATTTCATCAGTGATTTGGTATACACCTACTCACTGAATGGAGTTGCTAGGAGATTATTGAAAAAGTTTGGGAGGTAAGAAAAATGAGAGGAACCAGTAAGATTGAATGGGAGTTGGCTTTGGGAGAACGCTTCAGTCCCATGTATCAGAAAATTACGGATGATAAATTAAAGGTTTTACAAAAAGTCTATTTACAAATGTATAAAAAATTTGATGCAGAGTGTCGTCGGCATCATATTCATTCCTACATGGTTGCAGGGACCTTGATTGGTTCTTTGCGACATGGGGGCTATATCCCTTGGGACGATGATATCGACTTGGTGATGTTCCGAGAGGACTACAATCGTCTGCAGGAAATCTTTGCGGACAGCGAGGACTTCGAACTGATTTCTCCTGCGGATGCGACAGACAGTGTCTTTAAGGTTCTAAAGCTGCAGAGTAAGTCACTGACTTACTATGATGTTTTAGGAGAAGGCTTCAGTAAAAAGAAACATCTTTATCTTGATATGCTGCCAATTGACTTTGTCCCAGAGAATAACATGCTTCGCAAGCTCAAGGGCCTTCTATTCAGAGCCTTGGATTTGTCACACAATAGCTCACGTTGCTATACAAAGTTTACACCGCATCTGACCTATATGGCTAAAGAATCTAGAGAACTTAGACAAAATCTTTGGATTAGAAGACTGATAGGCTTCCCTTCTTTTATCATGGGGCCGGCTAATATGTATAAGTTGATGGAAAAACTCATTCAGTCTAATAAGAAGACTTCAAAAATAACAATTGCTTATGGTGTAAAAGGCTATTTGGGAGAGACTATCGACTATGAAAGTTTCTATCCAGCTAAGAAGTATTCCTTTGAAGGCTATGAGTTCGATGGACCTAATGATGCGGACAAGTATCTGACCAATCGCTACGGTGATTACATGACACCGCCTGAAAAAAAAGAACAGACAGAACGTCATGTCAGACTGAGAGATAATTGGGTTGAATTAATAGAAGGAAGATAATGGTTTTTTTACTAATTTTGGGTGGCCTTTTCCTCTTGTTTTTGACAATCAAAACAGTAGGGAGAGACTATGCTAACCCGGCTTTTATATATCTGGCAATATGGATGATAGCAAGCATTTTTACTGCATTTTATTCATCCAAATGGGGAGAGGGACTTTCTCTGATAACGGTCACTGTTATCTTTGTTGGAAATGCCATTTTTTTAATGGGAGTCCTTTTGTCATCGAATTTGTTTGCTGAGAGAAAGTTGGACGCCAAACCAAGTCAAATAAAGGTGAGTAATTTTTTCATTATTTTAGTTCTCTTATTTTTGGCTTATGCGGTCAGGTTTATTTATTCCGATTTGCTTTACTTGGCGGCGCAGAGCAAGCAGGTACCTGGGGGATTGTTTAAAACCATTGAATTGGCTCGGCATATGACTACAAATTATGATTTCTCTCTTAGTCGTCTTAGCCTCAATTTGTTGCGGGTTAACTTTTCCTTAGGAATTGTTTTCTTCTACTTTTTCTGCGAGTCTATTTTTTCAGGAAAAGATGGCATTTTTTACAAGGGCAAGTTACTGCTGGTTAGTCTGATTTCTTTAGGTATTTCTCTCTTGTCTACCGGACGTACGGAGTTGCTGGGCTTGGTTGCAGGCTATGCTATTGTATATATGTTGTTTTTCTCGAAGTATTATTCGTGGAGAGACAGTAGGTATGGTGTGAAGCTTTTTCGCTCTTTGCTGATAATTGGCTTTGTATTCCTTGTCTTATTTATGGCGGTTGGAACCTTTGTTCTCAATCGAGTGGATAGTCGGGCTGAGTTTGGAATTTTGGATAATTTGGTTAAATATATGGGTTCTCCCATTCAGGCTTTAGACTATTATCTGAAAAATCCTACTCTTTATAGCGATAATCAAGTCTTTGGAGAAAATACTCTTATTGCTATCTATGGAACATTGAAATCCCTTGGTCTGTCCAGCCATGAGCTGACACCTTTCCTGCCTGTTGTTCATTTTAACGACGATAAAACCAATGTTTACACAATTTATTACTACTTTATCAAGGATTTTGGCTATTTCTCAGTCCTTATCTTTCAGCTTTTATATGGCTTCTTTTACGGAAGTTTCTACTATTCTATCAAAAAACGCTATTTCACCCCGCTAAAGGTTATTGTTTTCGCTTTATTTGCGTATCCTTTGGTCATTTCATTCTTTCAGGAAACGTTGCTGTCATTGCTGACAACCCATATTAATCGGATTATTTATGCTTTTGTGATTTATATGGCAGCTGATTTACTGAGTAGAGTACGATTTACAACGAGAGGAAGGAAAGTATCGGTATGACGACATCAGCTCTGATATTCGCAGGCGGCACAGGCAGCCGCATGAATACCAAGACCTTACCCAAGCAGTTTTTAGAGTTGCATGGTAAGCCTATTATTATTCATACGATTGAGCACTTTGAAGACCATCCGGCAGTATCGGACATTGTAGTTGTCTGTGTAGACGGCTGGCTGGACTACTGCAGAGATTTATTAGCTCGATTCAATATTAAAAAAGTCAGTCAAGTGGTTCCTGGTGGAGAGACTGGACAAATGTCTATTTTTAATGGTCTATCTGTCTTACGGGAAAAGTACAAGAACGATGACGACTATGTGTTGATTCATGATGGTGTTCGCCCCTTGATTGACGGGGGAATCATTTCTAAAAATATTGAGGCAGCCAAAAAGTATGGGGCAGCTATTACGGTTAAGCCGGTTATCGAAACGGTCATTCAGGTCGATGAGGCGGATGTTATTAATCAGGTTATCGAGCGTTCCACTTGTCAGACAGCTGTCGCCCCTCAAACCTTCGCGCTTTCGAAGATTCACTCCCTGCATTTAAAAGCTCAGGCAGAGAATCAGTTTGATATGACGGATTCTGCGACACTGGCTCGTTATTTTGGACTCCCTCTGCATACAGTTATGGGGGGCAGCGAAAATATTAAAATTACGACTCCATCTGATTTTTATATTTTTAGAGCGATTTACGAAGCGCGTGAAAATGCACAAATTTTTGGTTAATATGAAAAATAATACGATTTTACAAAAGGATATGGAAGACCTAGCTGCTGTCAGTCCTATTCTCAGAGAACTGAGCAATGTTACAGTCTTGGTAACCGGAGCAACGGGACTTATAGGCAGACACTGCATTTCCGCTTTGATGGCTTTAAACGATTTGTACGATGCCAATATCAGAGTAGTGGCCTTGGCGCGAAATCAGAAAAAAGCGGAAGATCTATTTCAAGATTTTTTACATAGTGAGAATCTGCAGCTAGTGTATGCTGACTTGCTGTCAGATTGGCAGATAGAGGAGGATTTGGATTATATTATCCATGGAGCCAGTGCGACGGACTCCTCTTTTTTCGTTGAGCATCCTGTGGAGACAATTGATCTAGCCGTAAATGGAACGAAAAAAATGCTTGAGCTGGCTAAAAATAAGCAGGTTCGCAGTATAGTCTATCTCTCTTCTCTGGAAGTCTACGGGACGACAAGTCCTGATGCTTCCAGCATTAGCGAGAAAGATTACGGTTATTTGGATCCAACCAGTGTCCGTAGCAGTTATTCGGAAAGCAAGCGCATGGCAGAGTCCTTGTGTGTAGGCTACTGTCATCAGCATCAGGTGCCTGTTAGAATGGCTCGTTTGTCACAAACTTTTGGCCCAGGTGTGAGCTATGAAGACAACAGAGTTTTTGCGCAGTTTGCGCGTGCTGTCCTTGAAAAGAGTGATATTATCCTCCGAACTAAAGGGGAGACTGTTCGGAACTACTGCTATACCAAAGATGCTATTGAAGCCATATTTTACATTCTGCTGAAAGGCCAAGCAGGGCAAGCTTATAATGTCGCCAATAAAGAGACGGCTATTTCCATTCGTGAGATGGCGGAAATGGTTATTGAACTAAGTGGTAGCAATGAAACGAAGTTAGTTTTTGATTTGGCAGAAGATGTGGAAAAGCTAGGCTATAATCCGACAGTTAAGATTCGTCTCAATACGGACAAGCTTGAGAGTTTGGGCTGGCAAGCTCATACTGATTTAGAAACCATGTTTTTACGTTTGATTGGGAGCATGGCAGCAGATAGGAAGGAATAGGAGGGCAAATTTGTCTGGTGGATTTAAAAAAATAATAGCTAATTTTTCCTATGTCGTCTTGTCCAATTTGCTGACAGTAATAGTTTCTTCTCTGGTTGTCTTGATTTTGCCTAAGATTATGGGTGTAGAGGAGTATGGCTACTGGCAACTCTATATTTTTTATTTATCTTATGCCGGTTTTGTTCATCTGGGTTGGGTGGACGGAATCTACCTGCGCTACGGTGGTTTGGAGTATGATGATCTGGATAAAGAAAAGTTTTTCTCTCAGTTTCTCATGCTTTTGATCTATCTGACAGGGATTGGAATTTTATTTTTCCTAGGGACTTCTGCCTTTATTAGAGATGATAGCAGTCGGTTTGTTTTTATACTTTTGGTTTATACCATGTTGGTCACCAATCTGCGCTTTCTCTTTGTGTACATTCTGCAGATGACTAATCGACTAAAGGAAAGTTCTTATGTTGTCAGTGGAGACCGACTCCTCTATTTACTGCTTTTGCTGGTCTTTATTTTCGTAGGTTTTCGAGATTTCAAGATTATGGTCTATGCAGATTTGATTGGTAGAGTTGTTTCTCTTTTTTATGCCATGTATCTATGCCGAGATATGGCCCTGCGACCTCTCAATCAGTTTAAGCTTGATATACGGGAAACAGTTCGCAATATTGCTGTCGGTATCAATCTCATGCTATCAAATGTAGCCAGTATGCTCATTATCGGTACGGTTCGAATGGGGATTCAAAAGGTATGGAACATTGCTACATTTGGGAAAATATCCTTGACCCTGAGCATTTCCAATCTGCTGATGACCTTTATCAACGCTATTGGTTTGGTCATCTTTCCGATTTTGAAACGGACGGACGAAAGCAAGTTGCCTAAGATTTACAATCAGTTGCGGAATGTCCTTATGGTTCTTATGTTTGGTGTGCTTTTGCTGTATTATCCCCTGAAAATAGCTTTGGACAGCTGGCTGCCGGCTTACAGAGAGTCCTTGATATTTATGGCTTTAGTCTTTCCGATGTCTGTCTACGAGGGTAAGATGGCTCTGCTTATCAATACCTACTTAAAAGCCTTACGAATGGAGAGGCAGATTTTTAAAGTAAATGTTATTGCCATGCTCTTAAGCTTTGCTACTACCTTGATTTTTGCAGTTTTTCTGCGCAATCTGAATGCTACAGTGCTGTCTATCGTGCTGTTGCTGGCGACTAGGAGTATATTGGCAGAGCTAATCTTAGCCAAGAGGATGCAGATTGAGGTCGTCAAAGATATCTGGGTTGAGTTGCTAATGACACTTGTATTTATTGCTTCGAATTGGTTTTTATCAGTTTATCTAGCTGCAGCAGCCTACGGATTTGTCTATCTGACCTACAGCATTTACAAATACCAAAGTTTGAAAGGTCTGCTCCAGCAATTGCGGGCTCGTTGATGCTTGAGAAATTATAGATGAAAAAGTAATTTAAATGTATAAAAGGTCCTAGATAGGGCTTTTTATATGCACTCCCCTGTCATCAATTGATATGTTTTTTAATGGGCGTGTAATCTGGTCTTGATGAGCTGTAATAATAAACATGCTATAATGTCTGCATGAAGACTGAAAACACAACTTTGCACGCTTTTAAGGCCCTTGCTTGCTTTAGTATTGTTTCCTTACACTTTCTGCTGCCGGGGCAATTTGGCGTTTTTTATCAAATTGTGGCCCGCTTTGCAGTTCCCTTTTTTATGATGCTGTCGGGCTATTTTTCCTATAATATTTCCAGAGATAAGGTCAAGTATCGTCTCAAGCAGATGCTCCTTTTGACAGCTGCCGGTCTGCTTTTTTACACGATTGTGCATTTTGTCAACTTGCTGCTGACAAGAGAGTTAACAGAAAAGATGGCGGATATAAACCTGTCTGATTTTGCAGACTTTTTCCTCTTTAACAGTCCCAGAGACTTGATTGGCTCAGCTGCTACACCGACCTGGTATTTGCTGGCTATTTCCTATATCTACACGCTTTATCTGGTTTTTTATAAGCATTTCCACCGCTTAACTAGCTTTGGTGTGTCTCTGTTCTTGTTGGTTCTGGCCTTTTGTATCGAGTTCAATATTAGTGGCACTCTGTACTATCGAAACTTCCTATTTATGGGCCTTCCTTTTTTCATTCTAGGCATGCAGTTTGCTAAACATCGGGATCGGATTTTAGCCTACGACTTGTCGTCTATCAGGAAATGGGCGATTAGCTTGGGAATAGCTGGCTTGATTTTACTTGAGTACTGTTTCATGGGTACGGAATATGACCTCTATCCTAGTACCCTTTTCTCATCAAGTGCAATTTTCTTCTATGCGGTCAGAAATGGGACTGATATTGATATTCCGATTTTGAATAATATCGCCAAGAGATATGCCACCATGATTTATATCATTCATCCCTTCATTATCTTCATTTTCAGGTCGATAATGCCTCGGAATACCATTTACAGTTTCGGCTTTTTTATCATATTCTTGCTATCTTACTTGCTGAGCATAGCTTTTCAGAAAGCCCTCAGGCTCAGACTCATCAGTGCACTTCCGGCTCAGTGATGTAAGCTAGCAGAGCTTATTCTCGCATTCACTCCAAACCAAAAGCAACAGACCATACTGTTGCTTTTCTTGCTCTATCTTGGTTTTAGACTGCTCAATACTTTTTCAAAACTGTCAGAGTGGGCTTCGACGGTGATTTTTTCTAGCGTAAAAGGGTGGGTGAAGGTCAGCCGATGGGCGTGGAGCATAAGCCGCCCTTGGGGTTGCGGATGATAGAGTGGGTCGCCGACCAGTGGGTGCCCATGGTGTGCCAGATGGACACGGATCTGATGGGTGCGGCCAGTCTTGAGTTGGCATTTGACCAAGGCAGCCTGCCCAAATTGCTTGAGCTGAGTCACATGAGTTTCTGCATAGAGTCCTTTTCGGGGGTCGACCAGCCGTTTCCTACGATCATGACGGTCGCGGCCAATCTTGTCTTTATAGATAAGCTTTTTAGCTGGGAACTTGCCTTGGACCAGAGCCCAGTATTCGCGGCTGATTTCTCGCTTTTCCAGCAGTCGATTGAGGATGGGCAGGACAAAGGGATTCTTGGCAAAGAGGACAGCACCGCTGGTTTCTTTATCCAGCCGGTGAACGACATAGCAGGTCTCACCGACATAGGCGGAAACATGATTAAGAAGGGCTAGTTCCGTTGGCTCATTAGCGTGGGTTTTTATACCCTCGGGTTTATTGACGATGATGAGGTGCTGGTCCTGGTAGAGCTCTTCTACGAGTTCGCCATTTCCAAACAAGATTGTTTTTTGAGGATAATCCTCTTCATCAAATATCAGGCTGATGTCATCTCCGGGGTTGACTACAGTCTGCCAGTTGATGGCTAGACCGTTGACAGACACATGCTTTTTGATCCGTAGAAAGTGCCGGATTTTTCGCGGAATGAGAAATTGTTCTTCCAGCAGCTCTTTGACCGTCATGGCGGGCAGTCCATCTGGGATAGTGAGTGTGAATTTCATACATTTATTGTAGCAGAAAGCCTGCTGTTTGGAAATAGGCAGTGTCGGATAAGTCCAGTCATACTAGGGTGATAAATGGCTATTTAATATACCCTTTTTCTTAAAAAT
>CAUVQK010000002.1:0-27814 GCA_963553705.1 uncultured Streptococcus sp. | reverse complement strand
CATCACTTGAAGCTGAAAGCTTCTTGGCATTGCTTGATTTTGTAAAATAAAAAATGTTGAAAAAAGACTTGTCCTCCCAAAGGTGACAAGTTTTTTAAAAGTTGGAGAGAAAAGTTGAAATCGAAAGAATTGGTTTATTTAGCGAGTACGGCTATTTTGTTGGCAGCGACTGCCAATGTAGCAAAAGCCGAGGAACATACGATCGCTGAGTCAGAAGTTTTAAAAACAGAAAGGTCTGTTAGTTCCCAGAATCAAACAGTCAATGCGGCTGTATCACAAACGTCTAATCAGCCGACTGTAGCAGTTGCAACTGCTGAACAGTCAGTTCAAGCAGTTAAGCAAGAGGAGCAAGCAACGAACGCTGTAGGAACAGCTGTTGAGTCTGGAGGAGCAGCTCAATCAGCTACTGTGGAAACACAGGTGACCCCTGCTAAGTCAGAAGGGCAAACTCAGTCGGAAGCAAATGCTTCTAATCAGAATGAAACTGTAGCTGATCAGTCAGCAAAAGCAAGCTCTTCTGTTGCAGATTCTGGTATTGCCTCAGAGCCCAAGGCTAGTCCTGCAGTAGCATCAGCACCAAAAGCTAGTAATGCTGGAAAAACTGTATTTTATAATGCTGGGTCAAAGGCTCAGGCAGCCCGCGGGAATTCCCAAGCGGAGATTAAAGGTACTTCCTTTGTAGATGTCAGCAGCCACAATGGCCATATCAGCGTAGACGACTATCGTAAATTAGCCCAGCAAGGGGTTGGCGGTGTCGTTGTCAAACTGACAGAAGGAACCCATTACACCAATCCATTTGCCGAGTCTCAAGTGAGAAATGCACAGGGAGCTGGTTTACAAGTATCGACCTATGCCTTCTCGCACTATACCAGTGATGAAGAAGCGAGAGCTGAAGCGCGCTATTACGCTGCCTTTGCCAATAGACTAGGTCTGCCTAAAAATACAGTTATGGTCAACGACATGGAAGATCCTAAAATGCAAAATGGGATTAACCAGCATACCCAGGCTTGGGCGGATGAGATGCGCAGACTGGGTTATTCTAACCTGATGTACTATACCAGTGCCAGCTGGCTGGATCAAAATAATCTTCGCAGCAAGGGACCGGTTAATACATCGCAATTTGGCTATAGCAACTTCTGGGTGGCCCAGTATCCGTCTTCTAATTTAAATTTTGATGGAGCTAAATCTCTCAAATACAATAGTGGCGCTGGAGCATGGCAGTTTACAGCCCAGGCTCAGCTGTTAGCTGGCAAGCATGTATTCGACCATAGTGTTGACTATTCCGGAAGATTTACCCAGCAGTCTGCTCTTGCTAAGCAGCCTTTAAAGGGTAACATAAGTATTCAGAATAAGAATAATGTCAACGGCAGCTTTGATGTTGTGATTTCAAACGTTTCTGCTCCTTATGGAGTGTCTGTTGTTAGTGTTCCAGTATGGTCTGAAGCTAATGGTCAAGACGATATTATCTGGTACACAGCCACTCAGCAGGCCAATGGTACTTATAAAGTTTCTGTTGATTCTAGCAGACATAAGGATTCAGTTGGCAAGTACAATGTCCATCTCTACTATGTCCGCAACGACGGTCAATTAGTCGGTGTTGGCGGTACTACAACCAATGTATCTATCATCAAGCCACAGGGCAAAATCAGCATCCAGAATCGTAACAGCGAAACTGGTGATTTCGATATTGTGGTTTCAGGTATCTCATCCCCTGGTGGTCTTAAGACTGTCTCTCTGCCGACTTGGTCAGAGGCCAATGGTCAAGATGATATCAAGTGGTACAATGCAGAACGTCAGGCCGACGGCACCTATCGTAAGCGGGTGCGCATAAGTGATCACAATCATGTGCAGGGCGAGTACAATGTCCATCTCTACTATGTTCAAAATGACGGTCGCTTGGTTGGTGTAAGCGGTACTAAAACGACCGTTTCTCTTGGCAAACCTAAGGGCACCATCAGTATTCAAAATCGAAACAAAGAAACTGGCGATTTTGATATTGTGGTTTCAGGAATCTCATCCCCAGGTGGTTTGAAGAGTGTTTCTCTTCCGACTTGGTCTACTGTGAATGGTCAAGATGATGTTAAATGGTACAACGCTGAGCGTCAAGCTGATGGTACTTATCGTAAGCATGTCCGTCTGAGTGATCACAATAATGTTGAGGGTGAGTACAATATCCATCTCTACTATGTGCAGAATGACGGCCAGTTGGTCGGTGTGGGCGGCACTAAAACGACTATTTCCACAGAGAAACCAAAAGCCCAAGGCAAAATCAGTATCCAGAATCGCAACAGCGAAACTGGCGATTTTGATATTGTGGTTTCAGGTATTGTCTCTCCGGGCGGTCTGAAGGGAGTTTCCCTGCCAACTTGGTCTGAAGCCAACGGCCAAGATGATGTCCAATGGTACACAGCGGAGCGCCAGGCTGATGGTACTTATCGGAAACGAGTTCGCCTGAGCGATCATAACAATGTCCAAGGCGAATATAATGTGCATCTCTACTATGTGCAAAATGATGGCAAACTAGTAGGAGCAGGCGGCGTCAAGACCAACGTTTCTATCAGCAAGCCGCAGGGTAAAATCAGCATCCAGAATCGCAACAATGAAACCGGTGATTTTGATATTGTGGTTTCGGGTATCTCATCCCCAGGGGGGGTGAAGAATGTTTCTCTTCCAACCTGGTCTACAGCCAACGGCCAAGATGACATCAAGTGGTACGATGCTGAGCGTCAAGCGGATGGCACCTATCGTAAGCGTGTCCGTCTGAGTGATCACAATAATGTTGAGGGCGAATATAATGTGCACCTTTACTATGTGCAAAATGATGGCAGCTTGGTTGGTGTAAGCGGCACTAAAACGACTATTTCCATTGAGAAACCAAAAGCGCAAGGCAAAATCAGCATTCAGAATCGCAACAGCGAAACCGGCGATTTTGATATTGTAGTTTCAGATATCGTATCTCCAGGCGGTCTCAAGACTGTTTCCCTGCCAACTTGGTCAGAGGCCAACGGCCAGGATGATATCAAGTGGTACAACGCAGAACGTCAGTCGGATGGTACCTATCGGAAGCGAGTTCGTGTGAGCGACCATAACAACGTTCAGGGCGAGTACAATGTACATCTCTACTATGTCCAAAATGATGGCAAGCTAGTAGGAGCAGGCGGCATCAAGACCAATGTGTCAATCAGTAAGCCGCAGGGTAAAATCAGTATTCAAAATAAGAATAATGACACTGGAGAGTTTGACATTGTAGTATCAGGTATTGTGGCACCAGAAGGTCTCAAGACAGTTTACCTGCCGACTTGGTCAGAAGCGAATGGCCAAGATGATGTCCAATGGTACACAGCGGATCGTCAGGCTGATGGTACTTATCGTAAGCATGTATATGCGCGTGACCATAAGAATAATGCAGGCGAGTACAATGTTCACTTGTATTACTTAAATAATCAAAATCAGCTGCAAGGAGCTGGAGGAGAAAAGACTTCTATCTTCGTGAACCGTCCTCAGGCAGCTACCAATCAGCGGGACCGCGTACTTGCGGCGGCAGCTGCTATGGTAGGTGTCAAGGGAGGCAGTGCTGAGCATCAGCGCTTGGTCGACGATTATAACAGTGTCAGACCGCTGCCAGTTGGCTATGCTGTAAAAAACACAGATGACTGGTGCGACATTTTCACGACAGTTATTTTCCAAAGAGAGGGCTTGAGCGATCTTATCGGCCGCGAGTGTGGTGTAGAGCGTCATATTCATATTTTCAAGAGACTAGGCATCTGGAATGAAGATGGCAATTCGACACCTAGCGCAGGTGATATCATCACCTTTAACTGGGACAAAGATACCCAGCAAAACGATGGCTGGGCTGATCATATCGGTATTGTCGAAAAAGTCGAAAATGGTATCATTCACACGATTGAAGGCAACAGCAATAACGTAGTTAAACGCAATACTTACCGAATCGGTCATGGAAATATCCGTGGTTTTGCGACACCTCGTTATAAATAAACACACAAAAAAACCAAGGGAAACCTTGGTTTTTTTTAACGTCTTAGAATTTTCTTTATGAGCTGAAGCAGCTTAAACTTGAGAGGGTTAGGATAATAACGGAAAGTCCCCATTTTTCGGACGATGAAGCCGTTGAAGTTCTGTTTGAAGCGCAGAACACCGTCAGAACCGTCGAAAATTCCCATAATACCGAGGAAATTATAAAATGGAATGCCTCTCTTGATGCTTTCGGTCATAACGTATTCCTGCAGCAGGGCTGGAGCGTAGAATTTATTAAACTCCGGATAGGAGCCGCTGAAGAGGTAGGTTGTTTCCTGAGGGGTATAGATAAAGAGACTGGCAGCTAGGATCTGGTCTTGGTCGCCGTACTTGTCAATCAGATCTTGAGCCTCTGCTTTGCGGGTTTCAAAGCTGTCAAACTGGCTGGAAAGCTCTCTCAGCTGATTTTGCTTCTTTTCTGATTGAGGATTGTTTTCTAAGTCTGCCTGCAGTTTCTGGATTTTCTGGCCCAGTTTCTCTTGGTCTTTTTGTAAGTTTTGAAGATAGTCCTTGAAGTTGAGACTGGCTGTCATAAAGTCCGCCTGTTGACCAAAGCTATCATAAAAATCTTGATAGTAGTCTAGTGGCTTGTCATCGTATTCCCGCCGGTCAGAAGTAGAAGCTGTGATGTCTTTGAAAACGCTGAGTTGGTCACGTTCTAGCCTTTTTAGCTTGATGCCAAAGGTATTCGCCTTTTTGACGGTCGCCTTGCCGTTTTTACTGAAGGACTTGAGCAGGTCTTTCTCCGTCAGACCAGCTAAATCTTTGACATAATGCCAATCAGGCTCCCCGCCTGGATAGCCTGTCTGTAGGCCGTCAAAGTCAAAGCCCAAGTCAGTCAGTTGCTGGATAAGCTCGAATTTTTCATCAGAAGTTGGCTGGCCATTGCTGTCAAAGGTCTGGTAAGTCTCATAGGGCTTGATAATGAGCTCTAGGGCGCCTTCTTTTTTAGCGTAAGCCTGCAAAGCTTGATAGAAGGGAGTCAGGTACTGAGCATCGGTAGAGACAGGACCGCAGTTGATTTCCATATGGAGGCCGCCAGTCATAGGCATACTGTAGAGGACAGCTGAGACCACTACCTGTCCCTGCGGGTCAGTGTAGCCGATATACTGGGTACTGAAGCCACGCTTGCTCAGCAGCTCTGCCATTTCCACGGTCTGCATAAAAGAGCGTTGGGAGCTAGCTGAGGTATGCTGGATGAATTCTTCTTGGCTGAGAAGTTTAAAGGTCATAGGCTTCCTTTCTGTTAATGCTTGCTGCGCAGTTTCTTTCTGAGAGTGTAGGCCATATTGGAGAGGTGGTAAAGAGGATTAGTTGGCAGGTTAAACTCACCAGCAAATTCCTCAATGGTCGGATTGAACTTGGATTTAAAGCTGTAGAGACCGCCTTTGAGGTCGTTTTCGATTCCGCCCATATTTTGCCAATCAGCTCCGCGCTCAAAAGCATGTTTGGCTGTTTCGTACCAAGTGATGATGGCTGGCTGGTAACGGCGGTACTCCTCGTCCATTCCGGCATAGATGTTTTCAGAGGTCTTGCCATATTCTAAGACCAGTGTGCCAGATAGGGGAACGACAGCAGCCCCTTGGCTGATTTTATCCTGCAGAAAGTCAATCTCTTCTTGGAGGCGTTTCTGTTCTTGCTGGTTATTCTCAATCTTGCCAGGCTTGGTTTTCTCGGTAAATTTCTCTGCTTCCTTGAGTGTCTTAGTCAGCTGAGCCTGCAAGTCTTCCAATCGTGCCTTTAGATCAATAGTGGACAAGGTGATGTAGGAGTGCTCAGGATAAGTATCCAAGAGTTTTTGATAATAGTCTTTGCCACGCAGGTGGATATTTTTTCTGTTTTCTGTCTTCTTCATCAGGGCTGAAAAGTCATCCAGTAATTCTGCTCCGCCAAATTGGATTTGAATGCCTTTGTTACGGGCTGTACGAATGGCCTGCCGAGTACTCTTAGAAAGCAGATCCTCGCTGAAATCTTCTTTATGGATATTGGCCTGCAAGCGAGGCTGGATGGTTTCGTCCAGAGACTCAGTCCGTCCGACCCAGACAGCTCCAGCTTGCTGCAACTGTTGAATCAGCTCAACAGTCTCTGCCTTGTCTTGCAATTCAGCACCCATCTTGCTTTCTGCCAGAAAGAGGCTAGGGTCAAACTTGACAAAGAGCGCTTTTTTCTCCTTGGCAAATTTCTTGAGCGACGCCAAAACAAAGGTCAGCAGCTCCTTGTCACTATAGTCCATGATAGGACCGCGCGGGATATAAAGCATGCTCATCCCCAAAGGCAGTGGTTTGATCAGGACACTGGCTGCAGCAACCAAGTGGTCGTCTTTATAGAAGCCCAAGCGCTCATTGGCCCAGTTATCCTTGATCTTAGACCAGGCTGAGCTCTGCAGAAGATTGGCCTGAGGATGAGCCGTGACAAAATCATCGTGTTCCTTAGCTGAAATTCCAATTTTGTAACTAAACATTATTTTAAAACCCACTCTCTAATAGCGTGTGCTACGCCGGATTCGTCGTTCGATTTGGTGATATATTTGGCGATTTTCTTGAGTTCTTCCTTACCGTTTTCCATGACAACAGGAGAGCCGACAGCTTCCAGCATGGCACGGTCGTTTTCTTCATCACCGATAGCCATGGTCTGCTCCTTGCTCAAGCCAAGTTTTTCAGCCAAATGGAGAACAGCAGCCCCTTTATTGACAGTCTTTTTGACAATTTCCAGATAGAAAGGAGCTGACTTAACCAGTGTATATTTTTCAGCTAATTCCGGTGGCAGCTTAGCAATGGCTTCATCCAGAATTTCCGGCTCATCAATATACATGCACTTGACGATTTCTTTATTAGCCATTTCTTCAGGTGTGCGGTAGAAGATAGGCATGCTGACCAGATTGGACTCGTAAACAGTGTACTTGCCGATGTTGCGATTGGCTGTATAAATGCCGTCCTTGGTGATGGCATGCATGTGAACACCTAATTTTCGCCCGAGCAGTTCGATATCCAGATAGTCGTCATAGGTCAGTGTTTCCTTGATTAATTCTTCGCCAGTAACAGTATCCTGCACCAGTCCGCCGTTGAAGGTAACGACATAGTTGTCTGGTTGATTAAGCTCTAGCTCCTTGAGAAGCTTTTGAACGCCTGCAATAGGACGGCCGGTTGCAATGACGATTTTGACACCAGCAGCCTTGGCATCCTGAACAGCGCTGAAGACTTCAGGAGTGATTTCTTTTTGATTGTTTAAGAGAGTACCGTCAATGTCAACGGCAACTAATTTGATAGACATATTATTCTCCGTAGGTAAATTGGTCATTTTTAATATAGTGCATAAAGGTCTGGTTTTTTTCGCTGAAAAGTCCTGTATCTGCCAGCATTTCCTTGGGGAAGTAAAAGCGATTATCGCCCTGTCTGGTCCCCGCGAGCGAATGGACGATAGGAGATAGGCTGGATAGTTCTGCTAAGCTGCCATCTTTTTGCAGAATTTCGATCTGGGTTCGGGGTTTTTCAACGTCAGGCCGGTAGAAATCGTAAGGCAAATCAAAATTACGATGGATAGCAGTATAGTAATCAGGGTCAAAACCAACTTGTCCAACAAGGTCTCGCATGATATCCAAATGCGCTTCGTTTTCCTGAGAGAAGACGATAGACTTAAAGACCTTGCGGTTGATAAAACGCTGAGCCAAGTCAGATAAAATCTTGTCTTGACTAGCCATCCAAACTTGGAAATAGGTATTCATAACACCATCATCCAAGGCCAGATAATCCTGCAGGGTCACTCTGTTTTCAAAGAATGGAATGAGATTGGGCGATGACAGCGCAAAATAATCTTTCTGAGCCGGATAGAGAAACTTGGCCCGCTTGAGCAGATTTTGCAGTAAGACCTCCATAGCTCGGCTGGCCGGGTGGAAATAAACCTGCATGTACATCTGGTAGCGGCTGACTACGTAGTCTTCAACCGCATGCATGCCATTGCGCTTGAAGGCGATGCCGTTTTCTACTGGACAAATCACTCGTAAAATTCTAGTCAAGTCAAATTGCCCATAGGAAGCACCAGTAAAAAAGGAATCTCGCAAGAGATAATCCATCCGGTCCACATCTATCTGGCTGGAAATCAGCTGGACCACCTGCTTATTGGGATAGGTATGGTTGATGACGCTAGCCACCTTTTCTGGAAAATCCGGCGAAACCTGCAACAGAGCCTGATGAATTTCTGTCTCTGGGCTGGTGATGATTTGCCGCGTTATGTCCTCGTGATTGGTATCAAAGAGGCGCTCGAAAGTGTGTGAATAAGCTCCGTGCCCCAAGTCATGCAGGAGAGCGGCTGTCATGGTCAGCAGGCTTTCATGACTATCCCAGTTGGCTTGGTATTTTTCATTGAAAATCTTAGTGATGCGCCGAGCAATTTCGTAAGCTCCCAGACAATGCGAAAAACGGCTGTGCTCCCCGCCGTGGAAAGTATAGCCGGAGGTACCCAGCTGTTTGATGCGGCGCAGCCGTTGAAATTCTTTAGTATTGATTAAATCATAGATAACCTGATGGTCCACATGAACATAATTGTGAACCGGGTCCCGAAATACTTTTTCAATCATGCTACCATTATACCACAAATCATAGTAGGAAAAAAAATTAAAGCTGCAACTGAAAGAAGAGCAATTTTGTCCTTTTTTTGATAAAATAGGGAAAGAAAAATAGAAACGAGATGAAGATGCAAATTAGAATAAAAAACCACATCCAGCTGGACGGGCATACCGAGCTAATTGATCAGGTCTACGATGCGGATTGGACGCAAAAAGGAGACTATCACTATCTGCTATACAAGAATGAGGAAGGGGAGAAAGTAGTTCTGAAATTTCACGATAAAGAGCTGGTTATGACCCGCTTTTCTGAGCCTAAGTCCATCATGCGCTTCATCAGTCAAGGGCAGGCGCTGGTTGGCATCCATACACCCGTGGGCTTGCAGCAGTTTGTGACCGATACTCCTCTCTATAAGGTTGATTTTACTAATCAAGTTCTGCAACTTCATTATCGGCTGAAAACTGTTGATGGGGAGCAGATTTTTGCCAGCTATGAGATGGAGATTAGCTGGGGTTAGCTGCTATTCTCAGAGAAAACTCTTGAAAATCATAATGTTTCCCCTTGCAAAAGCTTGAAAATTTGGTATAATAGTTTCTAACTCAAGGGAGTAGCTAACGGAATAACCGTTACAAGGTCGTCAATACGAAAGAAATTTCCGGCCTTGTATGAAATAGCGAGACTTGTTAATAAACAGGTCTCTTTTTTGTTTCTGACTTTTTGGATATGACTAATGTGGTTCAAGATGATGAGTCCTAGTGGTCAGAAAAGTTCAGAAATAAAAGAGGCCAAGAGGAGGAATACATTGTCAAAAGAACAAAAGCGTCAAGCTTTTTACACCCAGAGACCTGAGGAAATTTTCAAAACTTTGGACGCTTCAGATCAAGGTTTGTCCAGTCAAGAAACTGCCAAGCGTTTAGCTGATTATGGTCGCAATGAACTGGATGAAGGGGAGAAAAAATCTCTCTTAATGAAGTTTTTGGAGCAGTTTAAGGATTTGATGATTATCATCTTGTTGGTAGCAGCGGTCTTGTCTGTTGTCACATCAGGTGGTGAAGACATTGCAGATGCTTTAATCATCTTAGCTGTAGTAATCATCAATGCCATCTTCGGTGTCTATCAGGAAGGCAAGGCTGAAGAAGCGATTGCAGCTCTCAAATCCATGTCCAGCCCGGCTGCGCGTGTCCTGCGTGATGGCCATGTCACAGAAGTAGATTCTAAGGAGTTGGTACCTGGTGATATCGTTAGACTGGAAGCCGGTGACGTTGTCCCAGCAGATATGCGGCTTTTGGAAGCTAATTCACTGAAAATCGAAGAAGCGGCTCTGACAGGGGAGTCTGTTCCGGTTGAGAAAGATTTGACTGTTGAGGTGGCTGCAGATGCTGGTATTGGCGACCGGGTCAATATGGCCTTCCAAAACTCAAATGTGACCTATGGTCGTGGGGTTGGATTGGTTGTCAATACAGGAATGTATACGGAAGTCGGCCATATCGCGGGTATGTTGCAGGATGCGGATGAAACGGACACACCGCTCAAGCAAAATCTTAATAGTCTGTCTAAGGTTCTGACCTATGCTATCTTGGTGATTGCTGCAGTGACTTTTGTAGTCGGTGTCTTCATTCAAGGGAAAAATCCACTGGATGAGCTGATGACCTCTGTAGCCTTGGCAGTTGCTGCTATTCCAGAAGGCCTGCCTGCTATCGTTACCATCGTCCTGGCTTTGGGAACTCAGGTTTTGGCTAAGCGGAATTCGATTGTCCGTAAGTTGCCAGCTGTTGAGACTTTGGGATCAACTGAGATTATCGCTTCAGATAAGACCGGTACCCTGACCATGAACAAGATGACGGTCGAAAAAGTCTTTTATGACGGAGTCCTGAATGAAGCTGGGCAAGATATTGAACTTGGCTTGGAGCTGCCGCTCTTACGTTCAGTTGTCTTAGCAAATGATACCAAGATTGACCAAGAAGGGAAGCTAATTGGTGACCCAACAGAAACAGCCTTTATCCAATATGCTCTGGACAAGGGCTATGATGTGAAGGCCTTTTTAGAGAAATATCCTCGAGTAGCTGAGCTGCCATTTGATTCAGATCGTAAGCTCATGTCTACTGTCCATCCATTGCCAGATGGGAAATTCCTTGTGGCAGTTAAGGGTGCGCCGGATCAGCTCTTGAAACGCTGTGTTTCCCGTGATAAGGCTGGAGATGTAGCAGCGATTGATGATGCAACTTCACAGCTAATTAAGTCGAACAACTCAGAGATGGCTCACCAAGCCCTGCGCGTGCTGGCTGGTGCTTACAAGATTATCGATGCAGTTCCGACTGACTTGACATCTGAAAATCTAGAAAATGATTTAATCTTTACTGGTTTAATCGGTATGATTGACCCAGAACGAGCAGAAGCAGCAGAAGCTGTTCGTGTAGCCAAGGAAGCAGGTATTCGTCCGATTATGATTACTGGTGACCATCAGGATACAGCTGAAGCTATCGCTAAGCGTTTGGGTATCATCGAAGAAGGAGATACTGAAGACCATGTCTTGACTGGTGCAGAGCTCAATGAACTTTCTGATGCAGAATTCGAAAAGGTTGTTGGCCAATACTCTGTCTATGCCCGAGTTTCGCCTGAGCATAAGGTACGGATTGTCAAAGCTTGGCAAAACCAAGGTAAGGTCGTAGCCATGACAGGTGATGGTGTCAATGATGCACCAGCTCTGAAGACAGCTGATATCGGTATCGGTATGGGAATTACCGGTACAGAAGTATCTAAGGGTGCCTCTGACATGATTCTGGCAGATGATAACTTTGCGACCATCATTGTAGCCGTGGAAGAAGGACGCAAGGTCTTCTCTAATATTCAAAAGACCATTCAGTATCTCCTTTCAGCTAATACAGCTGAGGTGCTGACTATTTTCTTGGCAACCCTCTTTGGTTGGGATGTGCTGCAGCCAGTTCATCTGCTTTGGATTAACCTAGTAACGGATACCTTCCCAGCTATTGCTCTGGGAGTTGAGCCTGCTGAGCCAGGTATCATGAGTCATAAGCCTCGCGGCCGTAAGTCTAGCTTCTTCTCAGGTGGAGTGATGAGCTCTATCATCTATCAGGGTGTCCTGCAAGGGGCTTTGGTTCTAGCGGTTTATGGTTATGCTATCTCTAATCCCGTCCATGCCGGTGATATGAAGGCTATCCATGCGGACGCTCTCACAATGGCCTTTGCAACGCTTGGCCTCATCCAGCTCTTCCATGCTTATAATGTAAAATCTGTTTACCAATCTATCTTTACAGTTGGTCCATTCAAGTCTAAGACCTTTAACTGGTCTATTCTGGTTTCCTTTATCCTATTGATTTCGACCATTGTCATTGACCCGATGGAAAAGATTTTCCATGTGACCAAGCTGGACCTGTCGCAATGGACAGTTGTTTTGATTGGTAGCTTTGCCATGATTGTTATTGTTGAAATTGTTAAGTTCATCCAGCGTAAATTAGGTATGGATAAGAATGCTATTTAACAGCAAAAAGTCATCTGCGGATGGCTTTTTTGCATACAAGGCGGTATAATCAAATTCAAAGAAAGCAACTCGAAAGGACTGTGAAAGTATGTATCAAAATTTACGAAAGAAGTTGGAAGAAGCTTCTCCTTTATACTATGAGGAAGAAATCTTATGGTTACTGGATCATATTGGTCATCCAGAAGCGACAATCCGTGATGAGTTAGTCTTTTCGTCCTTAGCAAGGGGACTTCAGGCTGACCTGTTTTCAGCTGAACAGTTTCGTTTCTTGGCTCAAGAAGCAGTCAAAAGACAAGGACTTTTTTATATGAGTGATAAAAATGGTCAAGCTACCTTAACACGTTCCTTCACGGCTTTACTTTATGCCAATCTCTTAAACTGTGATGGCAATCCAAACTCCTCGTATTATCAGGCTTTATCAGTGCAAGAAAGAAAATATTTACTAGATAAGGGGCTAACCTACTTGTCAGTAGAAAGAGACACAAGGGGTTACTCCAGGAAATACGGTTGGGTTCATGCCTTCGCTCATGGAGCAGACTTATTGACAGAAGTGGCTTGTCATCCGGACTTTCCCTCCAGTAGGATGCCAGAGGTTTTAGAGGTCATTCATCAAGTTTTTAAAAGAGTTCCAGTCCGTTTCAGAAATGATGTGGACTGGCGCTTAGCCCAGGTGTTCTATCAAGCTGTCTTAAAGAAAAAACTGTCCCAGCATGAACTTAGACTGTGGCTTCAATCACAAAGTTTTCCATTGGAAAACAACCAAGACTTCATTGCTTTTTCCAATTTTCGCTCCTGTTTATTAGAAGTCTATGTGCAGTTGGACAGCAAAAAACAGCTCTCAGATGAGCTGAGAGCTGCAATTCAACATTTCCATTACTGAACTTCAATCACTGTTAAAGCATCTCGCAGTTCAGCTGCCAGGTGTTTTTTCTTATAGTCTCGAAATTCGGCTAAATCTTTAACAGCATTATAACGCTTGTGCAGGCGGTACATCTGGGGGATCTTATACTGAGGAAAGTCATTAAAAAAGTTCCGAGTCAGTTCCCATTCGCGGATGTAGCCCAGAGGACGCATATGGTAGCGGACACCTTCGATAACACGGCTTTGGTGGCGGTGATGGAGATGACCGAAAACAACCTCTTTCACCCTGTATTTGACAAAGAGACGATGAAAAGCTTGGCTTCCTAGGAAGGCGTTGAAGCGCTGGAAATAGGGATGGTCGTATAGAAAGTCTTGATGGGGCACAAAATGCAGAGCAACAATAATGGGACCATCTAAAGTCATCAGCAGTTTTTCTAACTCTTGCAGCGTCTGAGATGTAATGCTAGGGTCGTCCAGTTGACGCTCCAATCTGCGGTCAAACCAGAAATTAGTCTTAGTTTTCAGATGCTCTTCTTTGCTTTTTTCTGGAACAAAGCTGTAGTCATACCAGCCAGAAAAGCTGACGAGCTTGGTCTGGCCGAACTGCTGGACCTGAAAATCATAGTTTGAAATTTCTTGCTCAGAAAGTCCCAGCATATCGTGATTTCCCAGATTAAAAGAAAGGGGAATCTCTTGCTTCAAAGTTTCAATAAAGGGCAAACTGATCTTGGTCAGGTCGTTGGATAAATCTCCAGCAATGTGTAGGTGGTCAATCCCTTCCTCTTTTAAAAGCAGTCGAAGAGCTTGGTGCTCAAAATTCCCAAACTGATTGGAGTCCAGATGGAGGTCGCTCATAAATCCGATTCTTATCATGGTTTTAGTCTAGCATATTTTTTAAAAGTTGGAAATGCTTAAGCACCTATGGAGAGTCTCCCTTTTTATCAGAACACCTCATAAATTTTCGTAATCTTGTATTTCGTTTATCCATGAATGAAGTCCAGGAAGGCTTGAAATAATTCTTCCAACCCCATGTCATTATATTACTTTTCTAACAATTAGGTGACAAGGAGTCGCTTGTCTTGCCTAGCTAGGGAAAATTCGATAAAATGTAAGCTGCTGAATGTGAGATTAGGCAAACTGTTTAATTTATGTTATAATTAAACGATATGTGAAAAGAGGTATTTATGGACATTTCAGAAATTCGTCAAAAGATTGACGCAAATCGTGAAAAATTAGCTTCTTTCAGGGGGTCTCTTTGACTTAGAAGGTCTGGAAGAAGAAATTGCCATCTTAGAAAATAAGATGACAGAACCCGACTTTTGGGATGACAACATTGCAGCCCAGAAGACATCTCAAGAGCTGAATGGACTCAAGCAAACCTATGAAAATTTCCATCAGATGACTGAGCTTTTTGATGAATCGGAAATCTTGCTTGATTTTCTGGCTGAAGATGAGTCGGTTCAAGGAGAGTTGGAAGAAAAGCTGGCTGAACTCGAGAAAATGATGACCAGCTATGAAATGACCCTGCTCCTATCTGAGCCTTACGACAATAACAATGCTATCCTTGAAATTCACCCAGGCTCTGGTGGTACAGAGGCCCAAGATTGGGGAGATATGCTGCTGCGTATGTATACACGCTTTGGCAATGCCAAGGGCTTCAAAGTAGAGGTCTTGGACTATCAAGCTGGTGATGAAGCAGGCATTAAGTCAGTGACTCTTTCGTTTGAAGGGCCGCACGCTTATGGTCTGCTCAAATCAGAAATGGGAGTCCACCGTTTGGTTCGGATTTCGCCATTTGACTCAGCTAAACGTCGTCATACTTCCTTTACCTCAGTAGAGGTCATGCCAGAGCTGGATGACACCATTGAGGTGGAAATTCGCGATGACGATATTAAGATGGACACTTTCCGCTCGGGAGGAGCCGGCGGACAGAATGTCAATAAAGTTTCTACTGGTGTGCGGCTGACCCATATTCCTACAGGAATTGTGGTGCAGTCTACGGTTGACCGGACTCAGTATGGAAACCGTGATCGAGCGATGAAGATGCTACAGGCCAAGCTTTATCAGCTAGAGCAAGAGAAACAAGCAGCCGAAGTCGATTCACTCAAGGGAGATAAGAAGGAAATTTCCTGGGGCAGCCAAATCCGCTCCTATGTCTTTACGCCTTATACCATGGTCAAAGACCATCGGACCAGTTACGAAGTAGCACAGGTGGACAAGGTTATGGACGGAGATTTAGATGGTTTCATCGACGCTTATTTGAAATGGCGTTTGAGCTAGGAAATGCAAGAGATTAGAATTAGATTGAAAGGAAATTTCAATAGATGTCAATAATTGAAATGAAAGATGTTGTCAAGAAGTATGGCAACGGGACCACTGCCTTACGTAGTGTGTCTATTAACGTAGAACCTGGGGAGTTTGCCTATATTGTTGGCCCTTCAGGAGCAGGAAAGTCAACTTTTATTCGTTTGCTTTACCGGGAGATAAAGCTGGATAAGGGAAGTCTTAAAGTAGCTGATTTTGACCTAGCTAAGATTAAGAAGCGTGATGTTCCAATGCTGCGCCGTCAGGTTGGAGTAGTCTTCCAAGACTATAAACTTCTTCCTAAAAAGACAGTGTATGAGAATATTGCCTACGCCATGGAAGTTATCGGTGAGCGTCGTCGCAATATTAAAAAGCGGGTTATGGAAGTGCTGGATCTGGTTGGTCTTAAGCACAAGGTTCGCTCATTCCCTAATGAGCTGTCCGGTGGTGAGCAGCAGCGGATTGCCATTGCGCGTGCTATTGCTAACAACCCTAAAGTCCTGATTGCGGATGAGCCGACAGGAAACTTGGACCCAGATAATTCTTGGGAGATTATGAACCTGCTGGAGCGGATTAACCTTCAGGGAACAACTGTCCTGATGGCAACCCACAACAGCCAGATTGTAAATACTCTGCGTCACCGCGTTATTGCTATTGAAAATGGCCGTGTGGTACGTGATGAAGCGGAAGGAGAATACGGATACGATGATTAGAAGATTTTTTCGTCATTTGATTGAGTCGCTTAAGAGTCTTACGCGGAATGGTTGGATGACTGTAGCGGCTGTCAGCTCGGTTATGATTACCTTGAGCTTAGTGGCTGTTTTTGCTTCAGTAATTTTAAATACAGCCAAGTTGGCAAATGATATTTCCAATAATGTCCGCGTCATGGTATATATGCGTAAGGATGTTGCCGACAATAGCGAAACGATTGTAAAAGAAGGCCAAACAGTTCAGAATGAGGACTACCACAAGGTCTATGATGCTCTGACAGCTATGAAAAATGTAGATAAGGTTACTTTTTCTAGTAAGGAAGAACAATATGAGCAGCTGACAGAAACCATGGGTAGCGAGTGGAAGATTTTTGACGGTGATGCCAACCCACTTTACGATGCTTATATTCTTGAGACCAAGGCACCTAAGTATGTAGAATCTGTTACAAAAGATGCTCGGAAAATTGATGGTGTTTCAGAGGTTCAAAATGGTGGTACCAATACTAAAAAGCTCTTTGCGCTTTCTAATTTTATCCAAACATGGGGCTTGATTGGTGCAGCGCTTCTAATTTTTGTTGCTGTCCTTCTCATTTCCAATACTATTCGGATTACCATTATTTCCCGCAGTCGCGAGATTCAAATCATGCGCTTGGTTGGTGCCAAGAATAGCTATATCCGTGGACCTTTCTTGTTTGAAGGGGCATGGATTGGCTTGCTAGGGGCAACAATTCCGTCAGTGGCAGTGTATTTTATATACAAAATAGCCTTCCAGACTATGAATAAGAGCCTAGTCGGTCAAGGGCTTTCTATGATTGATCCGAAACTCTTTAGTCCGATTATGATAGCAATACTTTTCGTATTGGGTATTCTTATCGGATCGTTGGGATCTGTCTTCTCTATGAGACGCTTCTTGAAGATTTAATAATTCATAACAAAAACAGAGTTTGAAGAATTTCAAACTCTGTTTTTGTTATAGATAACTATAGATAATTGCTTAAATGCTTACTGAGCTAAAAATGAATTAAAGACTTTTTCATGTGAAATAGTGGTATCATTACCATGACCAGGATAAACAACATAGTCTTTAGGCAATACCAGAAGTTTCTCACGAATAGATGTTAGCAATTGAGTCGTATTGCCAGTTGGCAGATCCGTTCGTCCGATGCTTTCCCGAAAGAGGGCATCGCCCGTCAAAACAAGGCGGTCATCAGGAAAGACTAGAGAGACACCACCGATGGAGTGGCCAGGTGTTTGCAATACATAGAAGTGGAAGCCACCAAGGTCATAGTCTGTCTCGTAGGAGAAAAACTCCTCTGCTGGTCGGCAAATAATATCTTCCATGTCATCATGGCGAGCTAGGCCAGATAGATTGTCTGTCGGTGTGTAGAGCCAGCTGCTTTCGCTATCGGCCACATAGACAGGCGGGGCAGCATAGTGCTCTCGAACCTTTTCTAAACTCATAATGTGATCATAATGGGTGTGGGTTAGGAGTACAGCAATCACAGGTTTGGCGAGTTCCTCCAGCTTGCGTTCAATCTTTTTCCAGTCACTGCCAGGATCGACGACTAGGAGACCCTGATTATTTTCTAAGATATAGGTATTTTCAAAAGCAATAAGGTTGATAATTTTATGAATCTTCATTTGATTTCCTCGGAAAATGTATTCTGCTATTGAGTGTAACAGAAAAGAGAATTTTTTGCACAGAATTGCTTCATAGACTAGGGCTGAAAATTTTCAGATGTCTCAGAATGGCTTTTATGATATAATCATAGCAGTATGACACAAAATGATTATAAGTATGCCGTTGTGGACTTGGAGGCTACAGGAACGGGCAGCGGTGCAAAGATTATCCAGATTGGCATTGTTCTGATTGAGAATGGAAGCATTATCAAGACTTATGAAACAGATGTCAATCCTCATGAGGATCTGGATGAGCATATCAAAGAGCTGACAGGTTTGGATGATGAACGGCTTGGCCGAGCTCCGGAGTTTTCTCAGGTAGCAGCGGAGGTATATGAGCTGATTCAGGATGCGATTTTTGTCGCTCATAATGTCAAGTTTGACGCTAATCTACTAGCTGAGGCCCTTTTCTGGGAAGGATTTGACTTGCTGACACCGCGTGTGGACACGGTAGAGTTGGCTCAGGTCTTTTACCCGACCTTTGATAAATATTCCTTGGGTAATCTCTGTAATTTGCTGGATATTTCTTTAGAAAACGCCCATACTGCGCTGGCAGATGCTCAAGCAACGGCTCAGCTATTTTTAAAAATACAAGACAAAATCAAGAGCCTGCCCAAGGCCTTGCTTGAGAAAATGCTAACTTTGGCGGACAGCATTATCTATGAGTCGCGCTTGGCTATCGAGGAAGTTTATCAGACGATGCCGGATCAGCAAGATAAGGAACTGCAATCCTGCCATGGTATTTTCCTGCGAAGTCCCCAAAAGCTGACTTCGGAAAAGAAGCTGTCGCAGGATTTCCTAACCAATTTATACCTACTGGGCTTAGAAGAGCGGCCAGAACAGCTCAAATTTGCTCGCTTTATGGAGGAAGCTCTAGACCAGCAGGAGCCTAGTTTTTTAGAAGCCCAGACAGGCTTAGGTAAGACCTTTGGATACTTGCTGCCCATTCTATCTAGAGGCCGGGAAAAAGTACTAGTGACGGTTCCGACTAAGATCCTGCAGGACCAGCTGCTGCAAAAGGAAGGGCGATTGTTGGGGGACGTTTTTGGCATTTCCTTTCACAGTCTCAAGAGTCCGGAGAATTATCTCAAGCTGGACCATTTCTATCAGACACTGGATAGAGATTATGACAACCGTTTGGTTAATCGCTGCAAGCTGCAACTCTTGGTTTGGCTGACAGAAACTAAAACAGGTGATTTGAACGAAATTGGGCAAGCTCATCGCTTCTCAAGCTACTTCAATGAAATCCGTCATGATGGCAAGCTAAGCAAACATTCTCTTTTTTATGAGGAAGATTTTTGGCGGTTGGGACAGGTCAAGTCAGCTACCAGTCGAGTCGTGATTACCAATCATGCTTACCTGTTGACGCGTTTAGAGGATGACCAGTCTTTGCTGGAAAATCGTATTCTGGTAGTTGATGAAGCTCAGAAGATGTTTTTTGCCTTGGAAAGCTTCTCCCAGGCCAGTATAAATCTGACTAAAACGCTGCAGCAGATAAATCATCTCCTTCAGGAAGAAGGGGAACTTCTGCAGCAACGGCTTTTGCAAAGCATTCAGTTTGAGCTGGCTGATGCCGCAGAGAAGCATCGCAAGAAAGCATCTGAGCTAAGTCCGGAAAAGATTGCCCGACTGCTTCAGGATGTGTCCGAGTTAAAAACTAGTGCATTGCCTGAGCTGCAGCACTTGTTCAGTGGCAAATACCAGTATTATTGGTTGGTTGATGAAGCTTTGGCAGACCATCGCTTGATGACTCTGCATGCTGGCCGTTCAGAATTGCTGCATTTCACTGACTTCCTGCCTGAAAATGCTAAGGTTATCTTGGTTTCGTCTACTCTGGAAATTAGCTCTAAGGTTAATCTGGCGCAGTTGCTAGGCTTTGAATGTTATCACTTTTATAAGCTGAAAAGCAAGAAGAAGCCACTGCAGAAGCTCTTTTTAGATGAAAATTTTCCAGCAGTAGTGGATTTATCAACTGAGGATTTTGCTCGAGAGATTGTTGCTTGCTTGCGAGAAGTGACGGAACTCGGTCTGCCTATCTTCGTCCTCTTCACCTCTAAAGACTTGCTTTTAACTGTTTCGGACTTGCTGGCTTTGCCGCATTTGGCCCAATATAAAAATGGCGATGCCGGCAATATCAAGCGGCGTTTTGATAGAGGAGAGGCAGGTATCCTTTTGGGATCTGGCAGCTTCTGGGAGGGGGCGGATTTTGCTGAGCAAGACCAGATTATTCAGCTGATTACTCGGATTCCATTTGACAATCCCAAGGATTTCTTTGTGCAGAAGATTAACAGCCGCTTGAAAGCGGAAGGTAAGAATGCCTTTTATGATTATCAACTGCCTCTTGCCATCTTACGGCTTAAGCAGGCTATTGGCCGGACCCGGCGCAATGAACATCAGAAGTCAGCTGTTATTCTTTTGGACAATCGCATTTCTAGTAAACGCTATGGCAAGCAGATTCAGCATCATCTATCACAATTGGCTTCTTTAGATATTCTGCCAGAGGCAGCCATTATGCAGGAATTACAAGACTTTTTTGACTGAAGCTATCTCAAATCAGCTGAGTTTTATTGGCTGATTTTTTAGTTCCATTCAGATTTTTGGGACAAAATTTGTTATAATGAGAGGCATAAGAAAGAAGGAGTGCTCGTGAAAAAATATTTACCAGGAATTCTGTTATCCTTTGGCATAGCGGCTGTTTCTATCTTTTTAGGCGGCTTGCTTCCCTTGATAGGCTCTAGTGTTTTGGCTATTGTCTTTGGGATTGTTTTGAACAACAGCATGAAGCTGCCGGCTGTTTTTCAGGAAGGACTCAGCTATTCAGGGAAGAAATTGCTGCAGTATTCCATCATCTTTTTGGGATTTTCCATGTCCATTGGTCAGGTTTCTGAGACAGGGATTTCTTCTCTTCGTATCAGTCTTATTACGATTCTGATAGCCTTTCTGGCGGCCTATCTGGCTGGCCGTTTCTTTAAGATGAATCGTGTCTTGACTATTTTAATTGGTTTTGGAACAGCCATCTGCGGTGGCTCTGCCATAGCGGCTGCTTCACCAATCTTGGAAGCTGATGAAGAGGAAATCGCTCTGTCTATCTCCACTATTTTCTTTTTCAATATTTTAGCAGTATTCATTTTCCCTTTTTTAGGGCATTTGTTGCAGATGTCGGATACCTTTTTCGGGACTTGGGCTGGAACAGCCATCAATGATACTTCGTCAGTAGTGGCGGCAGGCTATACATATAGCCCGTCAGCTGGCGACTTGGCGACCATTGTTAAGCTTAGTCGGGCTCTGATGATTGTACCGGCCTGCTTGATCTTCGCAGCTTATCGCTATATCAAGTCTAAGAAGTCGTCACAAAAGACAAACTTGAAACAGATTTTTCCTTGGTTTATAGCTTGGTTTGTCCTAGCTTCACTTATCAGCAGTCTTGGATTTCTGCCGGCTGCTGTCATCCCTTATACAAAATTCATTTCTCAGTGGCTGATGGCTATGGCCTTGGCAGCTATTGGCGCAAAGGTTTCCTTTAAGCAGTTTAAGCAAGCAGGAGCAGCGCCTTTGCTGACTGGTGCCTTTACTTGGTTTTGTGTTGCTGTTTCTAGCTTGATTATCCAGTATTTTTTCTAAAAAGGAGGGACTATGCCCTATCAAAGACGGACGTTTGAGTCTCGGATTGATTATAGTTTAATTTTGCCTGTTTTGATGCTGCTCTCAATAGGTGTTGTGGCTATTTACATTGCTGTTAGTCATGATTATCCTGACAATGCCTGGCCCATGGTTGGTCAGCAGATTGCCTGGATTGCGGTGGGCTTCTTGCTCAGCTTTATCCTCATGTTTTTTAACACCAAGTTTCTCTGGAAAATTACGCCTTATCTCTATGTTTTTGGTCTTGGCCTCATGGTCTTGCCTCTGATTTTTTACAGTGAATCTCTGGTAGCCTCCACTGGTGCCAAAAACTGGATTGCTATTCGTGGTGTGACCCTCTTTCAGCCCTCGGAGTTCATGAAGATTTCATATATTCTCATGCTGTCGCGGCTGGTGGTTCATTTTCTCCAGCAGCACAAGCAGGATGAGCGAGCCTTGGCTTTAGACTTTTTTCTGATTCTGAAGCTTGGGCTCTACACAGTGCCTGTTCTGGTTCTGTTAACCCTTCAGAGTGATTTGGGGACGGCTCTGGTTTTTGTTGCTATATACGGCGGCATCGTTCTACTGTCAGGTGTTTCTTGGAAGATTATCCTGCCGGTCTTTCTGACGGGAGTCCTGCTGTTGGGAGGATTTCTCTTTATCTTTATTTCCGATGGCGGCCGTGCTTTTCTGCATAATCTAGGCATGCCAACCTACCAAATCAATCGGATTTTGGCTTGGCTTCATCCTTTTGACTACGCTCAGACGACCACCTTCCAGCAAGCACAGGGACAAATCGCTGTCGGAAGCGGAGGCTTGACAGGTCAAGGTTTTAATGTCTCTAATCTATTAGTTCCTGTTCGGGAAAGCGATATGATTTTCACCGTCATTGCTGAAGATTTTGGTTTCTTAGGTTCAACCTTGGTTATCATGCTCTATTTACTGCTGATTTACCGCATGCTCAAGATTACGATTAAATCCAACAACCAGTTTTATACCTATATCTCAACTGGCTTTATCATGATGCTGCTCTTCCATATCTTTGAAAATATTGGAGCGGTGACAGGGATTCTACCTCTGACAGGGATTCCGTTGCCCTTTATCTCACAGGGTGGCTCTTCCATCATCAGTAACCTTATCGGTGTTGGTCTCCTACTGTCCGTCTCCTATCAGAACAGCCTGACGGATGAAAAGAAGGAGCGAATTCCAGCTGTCCGTAAAAAAGTCGTACTGAAGAAATTAAAATAAAAAAGCAAGTTTTTGACTCACAAATCAGATGTGTTTTTGTGATTGGCTCATATCAGAAAGGATATTTTCATGAAAAAAGCAGCTTTACTCCTAGCTCCCGGCTTTGAAGAAATCGAGGCCTTGACGGTTGTGGATGTCTTGCGCCGTGCAGGTCTTGTCTGTGATATGATAGGTTTTGATGAATCAGTGACTGGCTCTCATGCTATCACTGTTCAAGCGGATCAGGTCTGGAAGGGGCGACTGGATGACTACGATATGGTCATTTTGCCAGGTGGGATGCCAGGATCGGCTAATCTTCGTGATGATGACAGCCTGATGCAGCTTTTGCAGGATTTTCAGCAGGCGGATAAATTCATCGCTGCCATTTGTGCCGCTCCCATTGCTCTTGACCGCGCAGGTATCTTGACTGGTAAGTATTTCACTTGCTATGATGGTGCTCGAGACAATATTAAAAATGGAACTTACCGTAAAGAAACAGTTCTTGTTGATGGGAAGTTGATTACTAGTCGTGGTCCATCAACTGCCTTGGCTTTTGCTTATGAGCTGGTTCGTCAGCTGGGCGGAGACGCTGACCAGTTGGCTGATGCTATGCTTTATACAGATGTATTTGGAAACTAAAAATAGGCTGGGACTCAAGGAATGTCCCAGCTTTTTTGAACCACTATGCATCTTTGCCGTCCTCTATTTGGTAGGGGGATAGAGCTGTTGAAAAGAACGAAACCATCATCCATTTTTAAATTTTGGATTCTTTGAGATATTTTGTTTAGAAAAAGGCTTGAAAAAAGTCGCAAAAGTGCTGGATTCGGGCAAATATTAGCCCCTTTTTCATGAAAATTATGGTATAATGAAAGGTATGAATTATCAAGATTACATCTGGGATTTAGGTGGAACACTCTTGGATAATTATGAAACTTCGACAGCAGCTTTTGTTCAAACCTTGAAAGAGTTTGGTCTGCAAGCTGGTCACGACGAAGTTTATAAGGCCCTCAAGGTATCTACGGACTATGCAGTCCAGCAGTTTGCTCCCCAAGAAAAAGACTTTTTAAAGTTTTATAAGGCTAATGAAGCAGAAGAGTTGACTCACCCTGTCTTATTTGACGGCGCGGCAGACTTGCTTAGGCGGATTGTGGCCAAGGGTGGGCGGAACTTTCTGGTCTCTCACCGGGACAACCAAGTACTGGAAATCTTGGAGAAAACTGCCATTTCATCAGCTTTTACAGAAGTGGTGACAGCTGCAAATGGTTTTCCAAGGAAACCCTCTCCAGACTCCATGCTCTATCTAAAAGACAAGTATCAGATTGCCTCTGGCTTGGTCATTGGTGACCGTCCGCTGGATATTGAAGCAGGGCAGGCAGCTGGCTTTGACACCTATCTCTTTGATAATATGCAGCATCTTGAAGAATTTATAGATATTGATTAGAAAAGGAACACTATGACAGAAGAAAAGCAACAAGATATACAGGCCCAAGAATATGATGCCAGTCAGATTCAGGTCTTAGAAGGCCTAGAAGCCGTTCGCATGCGTCCAGGAATGTATATCGGTTCGACCTCCAAGGAAGGTCTGCACCATTTAGTATGGGAAATTGTTGACAACTCAATTGATGAGGCGCTGGCTGGTTTTGCCAGTCACATTCAAGTCTTTATCGAAAAAGACAATTCCATAACAGTAGTGGATAACGGTCGGGGAATTCCTGTTGATATTCAGGAGAAAACAGGCCGTCCGGCCGTAGAAACCGTCTTTACAGTGCTCCATGCCGGAGGAAAATTCGGCGGTGGCGGATACAAAGTATCAGGAGGTCTGCACGGTGTGGGCTCTTCCGTTGTAAATGCCCTGTCCACTCAGCTGGATGTCCGCGTTTATAAGAACGGTCAGATTCATTACCAAGAATATCGTCGAGGTCATGTAGTCGCTGATCTAGAAATCATCGGTGAGACAGACCGTACTGGTACGACAGTTCACTTCACACCAGATCCAGAGATTTTCACTGAAACAGTAGAATTTGACTTTGAAAAGCTCAATAAGCGGGTGCAAGAACTGGCCTTCCTCAATCGTGGTCTCAGGATTTCCATCACTGATAAGCGGGATGGAATGGAGCAGGCCAAGGATTACCACTATGAGGGTGGGATTGCCAGCTATGTCCAATACATCAATGAAAACAAAGATGTAATCTTTGAAACGCCGATTTATACTGACGGCGAAATGGACGACATTACGGTTGAAGTAGCTATGCAATATACGACTGGCTACCACGAAACAGTCATGAGCTTTGCCAATAACATTCACACCCACGAGGGTGGAACGCATGAGCAAGGCTTCCGGACAGCCCTGACACGGGTTATCAATGACTATGCCAAGAAAAACAAGCTTCTCAAAGAAAACGAAGACAATCTGACTGGGGAAGATGTTCGTGAGGGACTGACCGCGGTCATTTCTGTCAAGCACCCTAACCCTCAGTTTGAAGGTCAGACCAAGACCAAGCTGGGCAATAGCGAAGTGGTCAAGATTACTAATCGCCTCTTCAGCGAAGCTTTCTCAGATTTCCTTTTGGAAAATCCTGCGGTGGCTCGAAAAATCGTTGAAAAAGGAATTTTGGCGTCTAAGGCTAGAATTGCTGCCAAGCGAGCTCGGGAAGTAACCCGCAAGAAGTCTGGCTTGGAAATTTCCAATCTGCCAGGTAAATTGGCCGACTGCTCGTCCAACGATCCACAGGAAACTGAACTCTTCATCGTGGAGGGGGATTCAGCGGGTGGCTCAGCTAAGTCAGGTCGTAATCGTGAATTTCAGGCCATTTTGCCAATTCGTGGTAAGATTCTCAACGTTGAAAAAGCCAGCATGGACAAGATATTGGCCAATGAAGAAATCCGCAGTCTCTTTACTGCTATGGGAACTGGTTTCGGTGCTGACTTTGATGTCAGCAAGGCCCGCTACCAAAAATTAGTCATTATGACCGATGCCGATGTAGACGGTGCTCACATTCGGACTCTACTCTTGACTTTGATTTATCGCTATATGAAGCCGGTTCTGGAAGCTGGATTTGTCTATATCGCTCAGCCACCAATCTACGGTGTCAAAGTTGGAAGTGATGTTAAAGAATACATCCAGCCAGGTGCTAATCAGGAAGAAGAGCTTCAGGCTGCTTTGGCTCGTTACAGTGAAGGTCGCTCCAAGCCAACCATTCAACGCTATAAAGGTCTCGGAGAGATGGATGACCATCAGCTGTGGGAGACAACTATGAATCCTGAACATCGCTTGATGGCACGGGTTTCAGTGGATGATGCAGCGGAAGCTGACAAGATTTTTGACATGCTGATGGGGGATCGCGTTGAACCTCGTCGTGAATTTATCGAAGAAAATGCTGTATACAGTACGCTCGACGTCTAAAAAAATCAGAAAAATCAACCATTATGGGCAAAAATATGATATAATCATTATGTTTGCTTTATAGTAACAATGTGAAGGAGTTCTATATGTCTATTGGACTAGTTATTCTCGTTGCTGTGGTAGCTCTGCTTTTGGTTGTCGGCTATGGTACTGCAGTTCTGATGAGAAAGAGAAATGAAGCTTTACTTCAAAATTTGGAGGAGAGAAAAGAAGCACTCTATAATCTCCCTGTGAATGATGAAGTTGAAGAAGTAAAAAATATGCATTTGATTGGGCAGAGTCAGGTAGCCTTCCGTGAATGGAATCAAAAATGGGTAGACTTGTCCTTAAATTCATTTGCTGATATCGAAAATAATCTATTTGAAGCAGAAGGTTATAATAATTCTTTCCGTTTCATTAAAGCCAAGCATGCCATCGGCAATATTGAGAGTCAGATTGATTTGATTGACGAAGATATCAAGATGATTCGTGCTGCCTTGGAAGATCTTAAAGAGCAAGAGTCTAAGAACAGCGGCCGTGTGCTTCATGCCTTGGATTTGTTTGAAAAACTGCAAACCCAGGTAGCGGAGAATGCAGACTCATATGGGCAAGCCTTAGCTGAGATTGAAAAACAGCTGGAAAATATCCAGTCAGAGTTTTCTCAGTTTGTGACCCTTAATTCTTCAGGTGACCCGGTTGAAGCAGCTGAAATCTTGGATAAGGCAGAGGATCATATCCTTGCTCTGACACATATCGTTGAGAAAGTTCCTGCCATTGTCGAAGAGTTGACTGTGAAATTGCCAGATCAGTTGGAAGACTTAGAATCTGGTCACCGTAAGCTCTTGGAATCTGGTTATCACTTTATCGAAACTGATATAGAGTCACGCTTCCAGCAGCTTCATGCAAGTCTCAAACGCAACGAAGCCAACATTTCTGCCTTAGAGCTGGATAATGCTGAGTATGAAAATGAGCAGGCGCAAGAAGAGATTAACGCTCTCTATGAAATTTTTACGCGGGAAATTGAAGCCCACAAAGTAGTGGAGAAGTTGATTAAAAACTTGCCTAGCTATCTGGCTCATACAAAGGAAAACAACCAGCAACTCCAAAAAGAGATAGAACGTTTGTCTCAAACCTTCCTTCTCTCTGATACGGAAACTTCTCATGTCAAGGAGTTGCAGGCTGAGCTTTCTGCTCAGGAAGATGTGGTGCTTAGCGCGGTAGAAGATTCTTCTGAAACCAAGCAAGCTTATTCTGTAGTTCAGGAAGAGTTAGAAGCTATCCAAGAGCGGTTGAAAGAAATCGAAGATGAGCAGATTTCTCTTGGTGAAGCACTGGCAGAGATTGAAAAAGATGATGCTAATGCTCGTCAGAAAGTCAATATCTATGCTAACAAATTGCATACCATTAAGAGATATATGGAAAAACGCAATTTGCCAGGTATTCCAGACTCTTTCTTAGAAATTTTCTTCTCAACCAGCAACAATATTGAAGAGTTGGTGAAGGAATTGGAAGCTACACGAGTCAATATCGAATCAGTTAACCGTTGGCTGGAAATTCTGGGAAATGATATGGAGCAATTGGAAGAAGAGACCTATCGTATCGTCCAAGATGCTACCTTGACTGAGCAGCTACTGCAGTATTCAAACCGCTATCGTTCCTTTGATGATAACGTACAAGCAGCTTTCAACAAGTCCTTGTATGTCTTTGAACATGACTACGACTATGCTCAATCCTTGGAAATCATTTCAAAAGCTTTGGATCTTGTCGAGCCAGGTGTGACCGAGCGCTTTGTGACATCCTACGAAAAAACACGCGAGAATATTCGTTTTTAAAAGAAGTTCCTTCGGGAACTTTTTTTAATTCTCAGCAAAAAGGCTCTTATGTTATAATAGAGGGACGAATGAAAGCGGAAAGTCTATAAAAGAAATGAAAAAGATTA
>CAUVQK010000001.1:0-32478 GCA_963553705.1 uncultured Streptococcus sp. | reverse complement strand
AGACATGAGCGACAACTCTGCATACTGCCTATTGAGCAACTCAAAGGCAAAGCGATGCGCCTCCGCCTCCATGCGCATGATGGATGACGATACAGAGACTGATCGCATGAATGGAGTGCTAGCCTGCTTATGCAAGACGCAGTGGCCCAGCTCATGGCAGAGTGTATACTCTTGTAAATTCTCCTCAATCAGCTCATTGAGGATGATAGTGTTAAAACGACTGTTTCTGACCGTCAGACCGCAGGTATCGGAGTCCAACGGCATGACCAGTATGTCAATCTTCTTATCCTTGGCAATGCGACGCGCATCGTACGTTGCATGCGCACGATATAGCTTGTCGACCTCATCACCGATTGTCATGGCGTCACCTCAAATCAGTTTCTGTATTTTTTAGGCGTGAAGTGTTGCTTGGCCTTTTGCTTGTTAAGCTCCATGGCCATTTGGATAGCCGCCTTAAGCGCAGCCTTACCTTCGTCAGTCATTGGTTCACCGTAAAAGTTGACCTCTGCATTGGTAGCCATACCGTCTAGCAGGCGATCTACCTCCTGTCCAATGTCCAACTTTTCTTTTTCGGTAAGGGCATAATAAGGTTGTTCGGTTCGTCCGGTTAGGTAGTCCGTTGAGACATTAAAATACTCAGCAACCTTCTGCACCTTATCTACACCCGGACTAGTTTTATCCCAATTTCGTATGCTGCCCTGGCTAAGACCAGTAACTCTTTCTAATTCCGCAATGGTAATTTTCTTCAGGTTAACTAAATCTTTAACCCTCTGCAACAGCGACATTATAATCATCTCCCTAAACACAAGGAAGAAAAATGCAAAAAATTACATTTACCTATTGACTAATGTAAAAATTTCCATTATACTAACCTTGTAAGCTAAATTGATAAGCAAATCAGCACAAATGAAGCCCCAGAAAACGAGTCCGCCAAGACAGTGATAGGTAGCTTTCAGAACGTGCGCTTATTTCTTATGCTTACATTATGTAAGATATTCCATTGGATGTCAACAAAAATGTAACTGATTCAATGGATTATTTTCCACCGGGAGGGGGTGAGAGCATGACTAAGGAAACACAAAAAGCCCTGGACACCATCAAGGAGCAACTCGAATTACTCAAAAATGTGTCCAAGGAAACATCAGACCCTGATAAGTTAGCGAATCTAACAAACTCAATGGCAAATTTGATTAGCACCGCTAAAACGCTAATTTTCTACTGAAAGTACCCCATTGGATTTGGTTTTTCTTCAGCATCAGCCTTGCGAAGTTTATCGTAAGCAAGATTGTACAGACTTAATAAAGACTCAGGAGAAAGATTCTTTAAGTCAGATGATTTTTCAACATAAAGCAACGCCAAAGCTTCTAACTTATCAGACGGAAAAGGCTTGTTCTCTTTTTCCATATTTTTCACCTCCTCAACAACCTCAAGCAAGCAGGCAGCTAGATTCATAATACCTACTGCTTGAGGTTAGGAGAAGAGGTGGGAACAAAATCAGCAAGAAACCTAAAACATTCAGCAAGAATTTACAAGATAAAGTGACATACCATCCGAAGGAGGTGAGAGCATGGAACTGACAACGACGATCAAAATTGAAAATATCGACGACCTAAAAAAACTGCTCGACACTGCAAAAGAGCAATGCGAACAGTTAACAGAGACGATTGAAGAAATTCAATCATTTAAGCCTAGAGTCCAAGCCGTTTAAGAGCCCAGAGTTCAGCAGCTTTCTCTTGCATTGAATGCCAATCATCAAAGGATGTATTTTCGCGAACAAATTCATCCAATGAGCTTTCGTCATTTTCTTCCTGGTTTTGGAAATCAAAACCGCTAGATTCAACGAATTCATCAATAGAGTCAAAACTCGTGTATTTAATCATAAATGACGGTGTGAACAGGTCATCGAAAGAAACCGTGTGCTCGCCATCAAAACGATTAGCATTCCGTTCTAACTGAGAAAGTTGCTTTTCAAGCTCTTCTAAGCCAGTAATCTTAAACATAATATCACCTCGTTTCTTTTAAGAGTGTGTCTAAACATCGAAGTAGAAGGTAATGATGATGAAGACATATTAAGTGTATAACATATTGAGTTGTGAGTCAACATTACAACCCTACATGTTGTGCGTAAGGAGTTGAAAACAATGTGTAAACACAATATATTGTGGAACAAAATAAGCGAGTTATTGGACAAAACTGAGCTAACCAAGGCAGAAGTGGCAAGAAGAGCAAATATCAGCACTTCATTATTGCCAGCAATACGGAATGGCAAAGTAAAAAAACCTAGTTTTGAACTAATATGCAAATTATCTGACGCTTTTAACGTGGATATCAACTATTTCAGGGAGGAGAGTTAGCATGTTATTTGAAAAGCGAGTACGAATCGCACTAGTCAAAAAAGGAAAGTCGGCCGCATGGTTGGCCCGACAAATGGGTGTATCACGCGTCTATGTGGGAGACCTCCTAAAAGGCCGACGCCAAACACCAGAGCGTATCAACCAAATCGAAGAAATCCTAAAAGATGTACTGGAGGATGAATAGCTATGACGATTGAAGAGCGTCTATCGTTGTTAGAGCGACGATTAGAAGACGAAGACACAGAAGAACTCACCATCGACCAGGCACTTAAACTGGTTTCGGTTGGACGATCTACACTAATCAAGATTTTGGCACAGAACCGTCGTGAGATTGAGGTAGTTAGAAACCCGTCAACTGGTTGGTGCATCTATCCGACAAGTCAGGGCGGTCGCTACCGAATCTTTAAGCGTCGATTTAGAGATTGGTGGGCCAACAACCCTGCCAAAACACTCGTGCAGATCTAGGAGGAGTATCATGAGACATTTACATATTTGGCTGATGATTGCCATCATGATTGCTTGTTTTGTATGGATGCTGTTGGCAGCTATGCTAATCGGCAAACCAGGCGGTGACGGTGATGTCAATGCTATCGCAATCGCGTTAATGCTTGCATCCATGGTCATTTGTGGTCTAGAGGAAGATTGGCTGAAAAATGAAGATAAGCGCTAATACATCAATGGCAAGCTTCACCGCTAATGTGCACTTTGCCATGTACAAACTCGGCCTAACAACGGCCATGGTTGCCGAACAATTTGGACTTACTGTCAATCAGCTAGACGAGATTCTAGCAGGCAGAGACAGAAGCGAGAAGGCGATGGCCATTATCAGAGACATCATCAAATTTTATTAGGAGGCAGGAAATGGAAATGTATGAATTTGACCAATTAAGTGACGAAGCCCAAGCAAGGGCCGTGGCAACAGTTCGCCACGCATTATATGCAGAGGGGTTTGACCCAACCGAAGAACTGACTATGCAGGCAGCAAGAGATGCTTATTACACAGAAAGTGGCATGTATGTATGCACAAAAGCAGTTTGGGACAAACAAAAAAGTCGATAGAGCGGCAACTCAAATCGACTCACAAAACTTATATGTGTCTATTTTAGCACACATAACTAATTTTGTACATAGGAGTGTTAAAAATGACGATTATTGAAGCAATACGAAGCATCACCGATGACCATAGCTACATCAAGCGAGCGTCGTGGGACCAACCAGTAAAGCTACTCCCAACTGACGAAGTACAAGGCTTTGTAGTTATCATGCCAGCTAGCCGGATGAACTCTTGGAATCCATCCAAGGATGACATTCTGGCAGATGATTGGATAGCGGTTAAGTAGGTGAATGAACATGGAACAAAGAAGCTTTAAAGGTATTTGGATACCTAAAGAAATTTGGTTTGACCGTAACCTAAGCCTAATCGAGCGCGTTATGTTAGTCGAGATTGACAGTCTTGATAACGAGCAAGGTTGCTATGCAGGGAACCAACATTTTGCAGACCTGTTTGGCTTAAGCAAAGGGAGAATCTCGAAGATAATCTCTAGCCTGGTAATCAAAGGGTACATCCAAGTAAAGATTTTTAGGAACGAGCAAAAGAAGATTGAAAAACGTTCAATCAAGCTAGTTAAAAAGTTCAATTACCCTATGGTCGAAAACGACTATACCTATGGTCGAAAACGACCAGAGGGTATGGTCGAAAACGACTACCCCCCTATGGTCGAAAACGACCAAGAGAGAAATACAATATATAGAAATACAATTAAGAATAATAATATGTCGATTTCGTACCAAAACGACATGTTCGAGACCATCTGGAATGAGTACCCGAATAAGCAAGGGAAAACCAAAGCGTTAGCTGCATACAATAAGGCTATAGCTAATGGTACTGACCCAAGCAAAATTCTGGAGGGAGTGTACAGATACAAGCGACACATCCAAGCCAACAAGACAGAAGCTAAGTACATCGCACATGGCAGTACCTGGTTCAATCAAGAAAGGTGGAACGATGAACTACCAGAGCCCAAAGGCCAAGGACCAATTAAGCCGGTTGAGTATCAGCCATCAGCTGATGACTTAGCTGCGCTTGAAGAATTGAAAGCCAGCGGAGGTGAGCCATTTTGAATGAGCTAGATTTTAGCGGCCTATTCGCCAAGATGCCTCCTCACATTATCGAGAAAGCCAAGGAAGCAGCCAAGCGCACGCTAGAGGACATTGATGTTCGGATGTTCCTAGAGCAGTACGATTTAGCTGAGGACGCAGACTTTATTCAACGAAATCTGCCAAGATTTCGTGAGTATATCAAGGTCCGCGACACGGACGAATGGTATTCAGCTAATCTTAAGATTTATGATCACAACATCATGGTCGAGTACATCCCACGAAACGAGCGATTGGCATTCCGACTGATGTCTGGACATAGCATGGTTGCTAAGGCACATTACGATGCCACGACCGAGTCATTCAGAGATGCCACAGTCGGCAAGGAAGACCAGGATTTATACAACGCTAAGGCCTACGCCTACATCAAACGATTCATCGATGCATATAGCCAAGGCCAGTACAGCAAAGGCATGTGGTTGGTAGGCGCCATGGGTATCGGGAAGACTCACCTGATGGGCGCCTTCACCAACCGCCTAGTTGCTAAAAATATTTCGGTCCGCTTCCTGAGCATGAATCAACTCATCAAGGACTGCCACGAGAAAATCAAGTACAACAGTGCAGACCTGGATAGCTTCCTACGGAACATTAAGACCAATAGTGAGGTCCTCATTTTCGATGATCTAGGAACCGAGACCATCACAAACTGGTCGCTCAAGACGGTCATCTACGACATCTTTGACTACCGGATGAACAACAAGCTACCGACTTTTGTTACCAGCAACCTAACCATCATGGACTACATCAACCAAGTACGCCAAGGCAAGGACGTCATTCCGATGGACGCAACTCGATTAGAGGAGCGCCTGACAAAGCTAATGACAGAAGTCCAAATGGGCGGAAACAACAGACGAAAGGATGATTAACATGTCAGATTACACTACCGAGGATTTGTGGGGCCTATCTCAACCAGGCGAACGAGTATCAGAAGTCGTGCCAAGTTGGATGTCTAAGCGAGAGCCACTGACCGACAGAGAGGCACACCTACTGAACCATTTGCCAATTGGCGCAGAGAATGCGAAGACTCACGCTCAACTCAAAGCAGAAACCGGCTTAAATCGAAGAGATTTCTGCGAGCTAGTCGAGTCGCTAAGAGCAAAGAAGTATCCAATCGGCGCCATACGGAATCAGTCAGGTGGATATTTTGTCATCGTATCAGAGGCAGAGCGCCAAGCCACTATTGCTGCCTACGAAGCGCAAATCAGACGCAGTCAGGCAGTAATTCGTAATCTCAAGATGTCAGCTTTGGGGGTGTAGATATGAGAACGCAACTCAAGAAGCTATCGATGATTCTAGCAATACTCATTTGCTCATTTTGGTGGATTCCACTAGCATTCATTAATCCGAGACCGAGTGGCCAACCTCCTGCCAATGAGAGTATGTCCATGGCCAAAATTCAACGCGAGAAGGTCAAGTCCGCCAAAGGTAAGCCGGTCCTTATCAACACTTGGAAGGTAGGAGACGATAAGTATCCAGAAGTCCATCGGCGCTATTGCTACGAGAACGAAGATGGCAAGATGGAATGTTACATCACAGTCAACGAAGGAGGTCATTAACATGATCATCACGCTAGCTTTAACCGCAGGCTTGATAGCCCTGGCATTACTACTGACAGACTATCGAATCGATAGACGAGACAATGAAGAGTCGGACTACAACGACAACGAGAAGAGAGGATGACAATCGATGAGAGAATTAGACAAAGTAATCGAGGTCTTAAATGACATTGTCCCAGAAAGCGACATAGAAATCGAAGATACGCAACAAGCCATAACTTACTTGGAGTCACTCAAGCCTTCAGTACCAAGTTATGTATCAGATTGGTTTGAAAAGTTGAATGAATTGGAAATATACAACTTAATGAGTCTTCATACCGAAACGAAAATGCCAAATGACGTTTGGTGTTGGTTCAGTCGACTTGGACCAGCTAAAAATCTAGTAATGACCGACATAATTCGATTTGGGTACAGAGTCTTGAGAGAAAAGCAATATGTGATAGGCTCTGTAACACCTCTTGGTAGAGGCCAAAAGTATTTCGTGCTCCAAACACAGGGAAACGACGGATACGCATACCAATTTACAACCGATTTCGATAAAGCAACACGGTTTTCAGAGTCGAAGGCTATAAGAGTCATGAGACATTTAAAAGTCAATTGGGAACTTTATATTGTGGAGGGTGAATAGTAATGGATACTCAAGTAAGTAAAATTTTAGACCTGTTAACAAAAGGCATGGAAGGCGTTCCGGATATTGCCAGCCAAGCGTTTCAAATTATGGTGCGTGGCAATTTTATCAATGGTGTTGCGGAAATCGTATTAGCTGTTATATCGCTCGTGTTTTCTGCTATCGTTGCTATCGTCCTATGGACCAATATGAAAGATGACTTGTATTCTGAATGGGTTTTGTTTTTAGTTCCATTGATTATACCAATCGTACTCGGACTATTTGCCATGTACGACGGTATCACTAGAGTTATGTCACCAGAATATGGCGCGGTGATGGCACTGCTGAAAATGGTTAAGTGAGGGCGATGAGTGATGAAACAATCTATGTACGCTATCAAATGGTATAGCACCGAAGGTCAAGATGATTCCGATTACGATGTATACTGCAAGGTATTCAATACTCGCGAATCGGCGCATAAATGGTTGTTATCTGAAGGGTTCTCGAAAGAAAGGGAAGCTACAAGTCATAATGAGTATGAGTATTGCAAGTATGGAGACAGATCGTTCACAATGGCAGCGATCATGGAAATGGAGGTAGTGGAATGATACAAAAATTCAGAGCGTGGCACATTCAAAAGAAATGGATACACGATGTGAAATCAATTGACTACACCAGGGAAATGATTTTCCTTGGTACTGGGTTCTTGGTACCTTGTCCACTCAGTGAGGTTGAGATTATTCATGGCACAGGATATAAGGACATGACCGGTACAGAGGTATTTGAGGGCGACATCATCGAGTTCGATGACACAATCATGTATGAAGATGAGTCATTCGGAGAAACCAATGAAGTAACCGGTGGAGAAACCAGCATCAAAAACTTAGCAGTGCTCCACAGAAGGAACCTAGAGTGGAGCTTGGAAGATTACAAACACGGTGGCCAGGAGTCCGAGGAATATGTGTCTCTAATAAGAGAGTGTTTAGACGAAAATGGCAATGAATTGAGTAAATTCCTTTCGAGACCTAGTAACTTCAAAATTGTTGGGAATATCTATCAGAACAAAAACCTATTGGAAGGTGCAGGAAAATGATTATTTACTTAACAAGAACAAATGAAATCGAGGTAGCTATCAATTTGAACTCGGTTATGTATATGGAAGATCTAGGAAATGGGAAAACTAAAATCACATTCGCTTGCGATTCGATATGGGTAAAAGAGTCATTGGATGAAATTCATGAAAAAATTAAGAAAGGGCGTTAAGAATAATGGAAATGGAAAAACTAATCAACAAAGTAAATAAATGGTTTGAGAATCGAGACATCGCAGTAGGAGATGGACTTGGACAAATCAAAAAGTTGAAGGAAGAAGTCGATGAGTTAGAAGCTGCACACGCAGCTAATGACTTCAAGGAAGAAGTTGACGCAGTTGGCGACATCACAGTGGTCTTAATCGGATACTGCCTCCAGCGAGGTTTAGACCTAGTGCAGTGCTTAGAATCTGCCTACGAAGAAATTAAAGACAGAACAGGTCACGTTCAGAATGGAGTGTTCGTTAAAAATGAATGAGGTAATTGTATACTCTAAACCAAACTGCATGCAGTGTGAATTCACCAAGCGTTGGTTGCATGAAAATGGCATTCCCTACAACGCCTATGACGTCACAAAGAATGAACGTTATGTCAACAGGGTAATTCAACTAGGATATCAAAATCTACCAGTTGTCTATGTTGATAAGAAAAGACATTGGTTCGGCTTCCGACCTGATCTAATGGAAGAGTTGAAGGAGGGCTTGTAATGAGAAAGCTAAAGGTAACGGACCTACAAGATTGGATATAAACAAGGCAAGTTCCTCCGCATGCAAGGTAAGATTGCTGTCCTGGAAGATAAAGGAAAGCTAGTCTATGCCAATCCAAATGACGGCATCGAAGAAATCAAAGAACCAGAAGAAAGCAATCAAACTAAAACATGCAAATGCTGCGGCAAAGAGTTGTCAGTCAACAAGTTCCAACGTGTCAGAGGTGGAAACTATCGCAAGACATGCAAGGACTGCAACAAGAAAGGTAAGTTGGTATTCGAGCCAATCGAGGAACCGACGGAAGAACAGGAGTCACCTGCGCTATACACAGAAGAGGTTGTAGCCACGATTGTTCCAACGACAGATGCTATTAGACCTGCACATTATCGCCAAGGTGCACATGATCTATTCGAAGGTTGGTATCATGAGTTTCCATTCGACGAATTCAGAGCCATTATGAAATCTCACATCTACAAATACCTGCACAGGTACCAAGACAAGAACGGCACTGAAGATTTGGACAAGGCTAGCTATTGTATTGATAGACTCAAAGAGTACGAGGAGCGTGAATCAGGTGTACGATAAGTTGGAAACCAAGGTGCGTAAAGAGCATAGTGCCTTCCTAAAACAAAAGGCAATGCACTATCGCCGAAAAGCAATGAAGCACGCATACGATAATCCAAGGCGCTACAACGAACTGGTTTATGAAGCAAGACAGCTAGACTTATGTGCCAATTTAATTTACAGCGAGGAGTGATGGAAAATGAACACAGTCCAATTAGTCGGCAGGCTGACGAGAGATGTTGAATTGAAATTCACTGCATCAGGAACAGCTACCGGCTCGTTTAACTTAGCAGTCAATCGCAACTTCACTAACCAACAAGGTGAACGAGAAGCAGACTTTATCAACTGCGTCATTTGGCGAAAGGCAGCGGAGAATCTAGCCAACTGGACTCGCAAGGGGTCACTCATCGCAATCGACGGAAGACTACAGACCAGATCATACGATAACAAGCACGGACAGAAAGTCTACGTCACAGAAGTAGTCGTCAACAACTTCGAATTGCTAGAGTCTAAGGAGACAACAAACAATAGAGCAGCACAACAATATAGCCAGCAAGGTCAAGGACGGGCTCAATCGAATTACAACACTCAAGTGCAAAACAACGCACAGGCGAGTTTTGGAGCCGGCACGTCATTCATGAATGAAGGTCATCCAATCGATATTTCAGAAGATGACTTGCCGTTCTAAACAAAGGGGTGAGTGAATTGTACGAATGGTTGAATACCTACACGCTGATGAAGAAGCGAATAGGCTACCTTGAGTTCGACCTGGAACAAAGCGAAGCAGAGTTGGACCGCTGGGTATCCGGAGACCTGGTAAACGTAAGGCTGACCAAAGGCTCTATAGCCTGTGGGTTAGAGCGACGAATTGAAGAAATCAAAACCGAGTTGGACTATATGAAATCCAAAATGGAGAAACTCATTGAGTTGATTGAGCAGTTCGACGATGTAGAGAGCAGGCTGCTAAAGATGAAGTACATCGATGGCATGACGCTAGAATCAATAGCAGAGGAGCTAGGATATTCGCACGGACATATTCGTCGATTACACGCCAACACAATGCGGACCATTCGCTTCATCGATTCGTTAATTTAACGTGTAACGTGATATGAAATCAAGGAATGTAACATTTATGTTATCACATAGGTGGTACAGACTCCATTGATTATCCATGATATGATAATAGCATCAAAGATTGCATACATTGAGTCACCGGAAACGGTGGCTCTTTTTGTGCTGAGAGAGGAGAGCCAAATGAATTACGTCGAGCCGATTAGAAGCCTGGACGATATTGAGTTAATGTCGTCATACCTAAAGGACTGGAACAAGCGGAACTACATCCTGTTCATCGTCGGAATTAACACAGGCCTCCGAATATCCGACATCGTAGAGTTGAGAGTCCATGACATCCGTGGATGGTATATCGTCAAGCGCGAGCGCAAGACGAAGAAGGTCCAGAAGATTCGGATGAACGTTAAGTTCAAGAAAGAGCTCATGGACTATGTCAAAGACATGAAGCCAAACGACTATCTGTTCAAGAGTCGCAACGGAAAGAACAAGCACATCACAACTCAGATGGGCTATCTGATCGTGAAGACTGCTGCTGAAGATTGCGGCATCGAGAACGTTGGCAGTCACAGCATGCGCAAGACATTCGGCTATCATCACTACCGCAAGCACAAGGACTTAGCGCTATTGATGGACCAATTCAACCACGCAAGCGTGGCAATTACCAAGAGATACATTGGTCTGAACCAGGACCGAAAAGACCAAACCTTGGCCAACTTCTCTCTTGGTATCTTATGAGTTCGATATATTGAGTGAGTTGTAAATTCATTTTTTGGAATGCTTAGAAAGCCGATTCTGATGCAGAGTCTGAGAGATGAGCCAATTATATACAATATACGTTGAGGATAATTCAGAGGGGTGGTCAATGTCATGACGTGGTCAATATCCTAACAGAATTGCCACAGGAGAAGAGATAGAGCGTTGGTCGATATGTTATTAGGGTATGAGTCAAAGCGTCTCATACGTGAGTTATTTAAGCGACAGGAGATGAATAAGATGACATGGGATGAAATGAAACTCAATGGCGGCGAACTGATTTGGATTAGCTTCGTCAACAACGAAAGACGAGTCGGTCGATTCATTCGGTACACGAACGAAGATAAGACCTCGATGCTGGTCGAACTGGAAGAGAGTTATGGCGGCGGACAGATAGACGTGCAGAAGAACGAAGTCTTCGCCTTGTTTGAAGTATGAAGACCTCAAAGCCATTCTATAAGTCCAAAGCCTGGCTAAGGAAACGAGAGAGGATATTAAGGCGTGATGGTTACATGTGCCAAGAGTCGAGACGGTTCGGCCGGACTAAACCTGCAGAAATGATTCATCACATCTATCCACTCGAAGAGTATCCTGAGCTAGCGCTTGAGGATTGGAACCTAATCAGCCTAGCTAACAATGTGCACAACACATTCCACGATCGTAACTCAAATAAGATAATCGGTCGTGGATTGTATTGGCAAAAAAAATTTAGAAGCGAGTTCGAAAAATTTTTCGGAGCCCCCCCACCTAAGCAAAATTAAAACGGTGTTTGGGGCACCGGGGAGGGGGAGCTTTTTCCCCCTCGGAAGGGGCCTGAGCTGGAAACTTCCGAAAAGTCGGACCGATTGGAAAGGAGTGGTGCTTTTGGCACGACCAGAAACTGAGAAGTCAATCTTTAATAAAACGAAGAAGAATATGGAGTCGCTTGGCGTCTACCGTAAGGAATTCGACCCATTGATTGAAATCTATGCCAGCATGATGGTCCAGTACAAGGCTTATGCCAAGATGCACGCAGATGAGGAGTTCAACGCAACAGAAGTTACGACCAACAGCAAAGGAGTCGTAAGTGAGAAGAAATCTCCGCTAGTGCAGACACTAGAAACGTTGCGAAAGGATATCCTATCCTACTCTGATCGTTTGTGCCTGAATCCTAAAGCATTAACAGATGACAAGCTTAAGACCAATAAGGCTAAGCCAGTTGGACTTGATGCCTTTGTATCTCAAGCGCTAGGTGATGGCAGTGGCTAAGACTGACTCACAACATTTCACAGTAGCGTTAGAGTATGCAAAGGATGTCGTTAGCGGCAAGACCTATGCAGGCAAACGGCGAAAACAAGCATGTCAACGTTTCTTGGACGACCTAGATTCAGGTAAGTGGGAATTCAGACATGAGCAGTTCAACTTTATCATCGACATTATCGAGGGGACCGTGGTCCACAAGAAGGGCGAATCATTGGAAGGTGTCCCATTAGCTGGCACAGCCTTTAAGTGTCAACGATGGCAGAAATTTGTCATCGTCAATCTGTTTGGCTTCTTCCACCCTGGTACTCGATTGCGGCGGTTTACTGAGATGCTCTTGATGCTCCCTCGGAAGAACGGAAAGACGCCATTCGCCTGTGCCTTGGCCCATGCCATGGCTCTACTGGAAAACAGAAGTGGCGCCACATGCTACATCATCGCAAACAGCCTCAAGCAGACTAAGGAAAGCTTTGAGTTTCTCAAGTTTAACTACGAGCGCTACAACGACCCTGCCATTCGAATACGAGACAACAACAACGAGCGAAGCATTACGCGTAAGTTCTCAAATGGGAGTATGGAAGTGCATGCCTTAGCTGCCAAAGAGGATAACCTTGACTCATTCAACGGCAACATCCTCATCTTGGACGAAGTCCATGGCTTCAAGAACGCCAAGCGCTACACCTTGATGAAGAACGCGCAGAAGGCATTCCGTAACAAGTTGCTGATGGCTATTACCACAGCCGGCGACCTGCCAAACGGCTTCCTAGCTAACCGTGTCAAGTATTGCGATAAGGTGCTTAACGGCACCATCGAGGACGATGGCTATTTCATCTTCATCTGCGATGCAGACACAGATGACAACGGCGATGTTGATTACACTAGTGAGAAAGCTATCACTCAAGCTAATCCCTCAATCGATGTGACCGTGGACCTTGCTGATTTGATGCGAGATGCTCAGTTGGCTCTCAATGATCCACAGACACGGAATGAGTTTCTCAACAAGTCATTGAACTTGTTCACGAACTCAATGAAGGCCTACTTCGACATTAACGACTTTACAACATCCGACGAGTCCTACAACTGGACCATGGAAGAGTTGGCCAAGTTACCAATCAACTGGTATGGCGGCGCTGACCTATCTAAGCTCCACGACTTAACGGCAGGTGCTTTGGTAGGTAATTACCAAGGCGTTGACATTATCATCACTCATGCATTCTTCCCGTTGGCGGCAGCGCATAAGAAAGCTAATGATGACGGTATTCCATTATTCGGGTGGAAGGAAGACGGTTGGCTGACGATGAGTAATACCAAGACGGTACTCCATGATGATATCGTCAACTGGTTCCTAACCATGAAGAAGAAAGGCTTCAAGATTAAGCAAGTCGGGTTCGACCGCAAGTTCGGTCGTGAGTTCTTCAAGAAGATGAAGAAGGCCGGCTTTAAGATGATTGACCAACCGCAATACTTTTACAAAAAGTCCGAAGGCTTCCGCCGTATCGAAATGCAGGCTAAGAACAAGCAGTTGTACTACTGCCATTCAGAAGCCTATGAATATTGTGTCCAAAACGTCCGTGCCATCGAGAAGACCGATGACATGATCCAGTACGAAAAGGTAGAGCAGAATATGCGTATCGACCTTTTCGATGCATCCGTATTCGCTACCGTGCAGATGCTGGAGGACGGTGACAAAGCACAGAACGCTATGTCGTTCTTCAAATAGGAAGGAGGAAATGAATGGGACTATTAGATTTATTCAGACGCTCTAAGCCAGACGGCAAGCCAAGCGTTAGATTAATGTCAACGCAAGACATGCTAGCTCAGCTTGAAAGTGACGACTATATCCCACTAAATAAACACCCAGACGTCATTACGGCCGTCGACCGCGTTGCCGATATGGTATCTAACATGACTATTCAGTTATGGGAAAATACCGAGAAAGGTGATGTCAGAGTAAGAGATGGCTTATCTCGCAAGCTAGATATCGAGCCATGCCGGAACATGACGAGAAAGAGCTGGCTTTATAAGATTGTCCGAGACTTAATGCTAGATGGTAAAGGTAACTCTGTTGTCCATATGTCATTTGATTTAGAGACCGGATTAATCAAAGATTTGATGCCATTCCCTATGGCAGGCGTCAGCTATTCGTTAACTGACGATAGCTATTTAATTCACTACGGTGGTAAAACCTACAATCCAGATGAGGTCATTCACTTCGTAATAAATCCGGACCCAGACTACTTATTCTGGGGGACAGGGTACCGCATCCAACTTCGTGACATCGTTCAGAATCTACAGCAAGCCACTCGCACCAAGCGCGGCTTTATGAAAGAGCGCAACATGCCTAGCCTTATCATTGCGGTTGATGCAGATGTAGAGGAGCTCGCAAGCGAGCAAGGCCGAGAGCGAATCATCAAGAAGTACATGACCAACCGCAATGCTGGGGACCCGATGGTTATTCCTGGCAACACACTATCTGTTGAACAGGTCAAGCCATTGACCCTCAAGGACATTGCCATCAATGAGTCGGTCGAGATTGACAAGAAGACTCTCGCAGGAGTCTTGGGTGTTCCGGCCTTCTTCCTCGGCGTTGGCGAGTTCAACAAAGAGGAGTTTAACAACTGGGTCAACACCAAGGTCATGTCCATGGCCAATACAATCGCGCAGACACTGACACGAGATATCCTTGTCAGTGAGTCGCGTTACTTCAAACTCAATCCACGCTCGCTCTACGCTTATAGCATTAACGACCTGGTCACAGCAGGTGGCCAAATGGTCCAACTAAATGCTATGAGAAGAAACGAGTTGCGTGATTGGGTCGGTCTGCCACCTGATGAGGAGATGGATGAGTTGATTATCCTTGAAAACTACCTACCACAGGACAAATTGGGAGACCAGAAAAAATTGGAAGGGGGTGACTAAATGGAACAACAACGGCAGTCATTTATTACGACGCAATTTGAAACAAGAGAATCGCAAGAGTCAGATGAGCTTATCTTATCTGGCTATTTTATTATCTTCGATTCTCCAACTGAACTGTGGCCAGGGTATCTGGAACAGGTTAGTCCTCGTGCGCTAGCCAACCTAAACACACAAGATGTTAGAGCATTGTTTAATCATGACACATCACTTGTGTTAGGTCGGACAGGTAACAGCACATTGACTCTGACCGTGGATGCCAAAGGTCTAAGAGGTGATATCCGAATTAATAAAGATGACCCTCAAGCAATGGGCGCTTATGCGAGAGTTAAGCGTGGGGACGTTGTAGGATGTAGCTTTGGCTTCTTCTTACGCGATTCTGAATTTAAAGAACTGGCTCACGGCGCAACATTAGAGACCTTAACAGACATCGAATTGTACGAGGTTAGTCCTTGTACATTCCCTGCATATCCACAAACAGAGATTGCAGCAAGAAAACAAGACTGGGAGCAGTCAAAGAAAAGAGCCTTAGAGCTAAAAAAACAAAAGGTAAAGGAGAAATATTCGCATGAATAAACAATTAATTTTAGATGCCAAATTACGGATGAAAGCCAAATCATTAGTTACTGCTGAAGAGGCTGAACAAAAATTAACAGCACGATCAGCAGAGCTTTTATCTCAAGTTGATTCAGTTGAGACTGACGAAGAACTCAACAAACTAGACGAGTCAATCGAAGCAGCGCAACGTGAGTTAGAAGCTAAGCAATTAGAGGTTCGAAACATCAAAGAAGAGATGGAACAAATCGAGGCTGAAATCCGTTCAATCAATGACAAACAACCAAAACCAGAAGGGAAACGTGAAAAAATGAATAACAATGAAAAACGCGAAGCACTAGCTGGATACATCCGCAAAGCAGAATATGAATCAGGTGTTACAAAAGTCGATGGTGGCGCGTTGATTCCTGTGGAAGTCCTGCAACCTCATGACAAGAAAACAAGCACAGTTGACCTAACCAAACTTATCAATGTGGTTAAGGTAAATTCAGCGTCTGGTAAATATCCAATTATTAAAAAATCCAAAAAGAAGATGGTTAGTGTAGAAGAACTTGCTGCCAACCCAGAATTAGGAAAACCAGCGTTTGGAGAAGTTGACTACTCTGTCAAGACCTTCCGTGGCCATGTTGCTATCTCTCAAGAAATGATTGATGACGCTACATTCGACATCGTGGGCAAGGTTGGAGAAGATGTCAACGACCAAGAACTTAACACTAAAAACGATGAAATCTGTAAGATTCTAAAAACCGCTACGGCCGCTAACGCGCAAGGTTTAGACGGAATCAAGGATATCTTGAACGTAAAAATTAAGACTGCATATGCACCTATTTTGATTGTCAGTCAATCAATGTATAACGCACTAGATAAGGTAAAGGACAAGGATGGCCGATATATGTTGCAACCAGACATCACTTCTCCAAGCGGACATTCATTCAGCAACCACCCTATCTACACGGTCGACGATACTTTAATTGCTAGCGAAGGCGAAATGAAAGGCTTTATTGGCGATGCCGAAGAATTCGTGACACTGTTTGACCGGAGCCAAGTGACTGTCCAATGGACCAACAACAATGTGTATGGTCAACTATTAGGTTCAGCAGTACGATTTGACACGAAGAAGGTAGATGAAGATGCTGGCTTCTTCGTAACCTACACTGACGCTGTTTAACCTAACGAAAGGGTGATCTAAATGCCGTATAAGGTAGTTAGAGCCTTTGCTGATGTAAATGACCGTTCGGAGGAATTTCCGAACGGTCGCCTCTATGAGGTCGGTGATTATTATCCAGCGAAAGGTAAGGTAACTAACAAACGAATTTTAGAATTGGCCACTAGAGCCAATTCAGCAGGAGCGATTTTCATTGCTGAAGATAGTGACGATGAAGTGGGTGATGACAATGTCGGAGGAACAACTGACTAACGAAGAAGTCATCTTGGAAATTCTAAAGGCTAGGCTTAGCATCTCGACTGACGTTAGAGATAAGCTATTAAAGCATATCATCTCAGGTATCATCGAGGAGCTGAAAGAACAGCAAGGAATTAAACTAGATGTATCTAAGATTAGTCATCAGCTCTTCGTCGCTGACTACGCTGAATATCGGTACTCAAGCCGAGATAATCCATCAATGCCACGCCACATCCGTTGGCGATTAAATAACTTAATGTTTAGCAGCTTAGGAGGTGGCTCAAATGATTAGCACTTGGGACCACACTGTTACGTTGCTATCTGTCGGTGATGGCTATGATGATATCGGCAATCCGATTGAAGGTGTTACAAGCAAACTCACAATATTCGCTAAGCGAAAGCCGACTAACCGACGCGAGTTCTATCTAGCCGGTCAGAACGGCATCTCTATCGACGAGACGTTTGTTATCCATCCATATGAGTATAGCAAGCAGACTCACCTTGAGTTCGAGGGCCTATATTACACCATTGTTCGAACCTACCAAATCAGCAACGAAGAATTGGAACTTCAATGCTCCGTTAAAGTTGGTGATTTAAATGGCCAATGATCTAGCCAATGAGGTAGCCAGACTACTACGCGCATACACTGACGAAGTAGAACAAGACCTCAACAAGGTATTCGACGAGGTAGGTCGTGAGGGAGTCGAAATGGTAACGGAAGCCAGTCCGGTTAGGTACGGTAAGTACAAGAAGGGCTGGAAGCTCAAAAAGGAAAAAAACAAGCGAATCATCCACAACGCTACCGACTGGCGACGCACACACCTCTTAGAAAAGGGTCATGCCCTCGTAAACGGTGGACGATCTAAAGCCTATCCTCACATAAAGAAGGCAGAGGAGTTCGTCAAGGAGCAGGTGGTTAAGAGAGTCGAGGAAAGGTTGGCGAAAAGCTGATGATGTTAACTGAATTGGCTTCGGCCATCAAAGAAGCAGGCTTTAATAATTTGGCGTATCGCCGATTTTTGCCTGGTAAACGAGTGCCAACACCGTTTGTTGTCTATTACGAAGACGAAACGCAGGCTATATACGCAGACAACACTTGCTATTTCGCCTATGCTGGCATAACCGTTGAACTCTATACTGACAAGAAAATGCCAGTAGAAGAGGAAAAACTAGAGGCTGTCTTTAGGCAGCACCAATGGGCTTTCGTAAAGACGGAACTATTCGTCGAATCTGAACAGCTCATTCTAATCAAATACGAATTGGAGGGTCTATAATGACTGAAACTAACATTGTTGAATTTGGGCTTGAGAATGTACACTATGTACCTATCACCTCAATGACACCTACGGGTATCACTTACGGTTCACCTGCTCCATTACCTGGTGCAGTTGAATTAAGCATCAACCCAAAAGGTGAACTTGTTGAATTTGAAGCTGATAACGTAACTTATTACGCTGCTGCGAACAACAACGGTTACGAAGGCGAATTAACCATTGCTTTAATTCCTGATCACTTCAAAGAATCATGCCTTGGCGAGAAGAAAGATGCAACATCTAAGACCATGAGCGAATTTGCAAATGCGACTTCTAAAGGTTTTGCTTTGATGTATCAATTCCGTGGCGACAAGAAAAACCGCCGTCACACATTGTACAACTGTACGGCTAACCGTCCAACTGTCGGTGGGAAGACAAAAGGTAACGGCGAGCCAAACACTCAAAAGCTAACCTTCGTTGCCAAGCCACGCTTACATGACAACCTAGTCAAGAAGAGCACCACTGAAGAAACACCAGAAGAAACATACAAGAACTGGTTCACTAAGCCATTTGAGGAGCAAGCATAATGGAAGGAATGCTAAGAATCGATGGTCGTGAAATTCGACTAAAAGCAACCGCTGCGACGCCAATCCGATATCGTTCGGAATTTGGCGTCGATTTTTTCAAGGATGTATACCGTTTTGGTGTATCAGGCAATACCATTGCCAAAAGCGACAGTGGTAAGGCAGTAACCGACGAAGAGTTGAATGCCATTGAACTAGATTGTGTATATCGCTTGCTTTGGGCCTTCGCCAAGGAAGCAGATAAAGACATTCTGCCGTTTATGGAGTGGCTAGAAAGCTTCGACGTTCTTCCGTTTACAGACTGTGCTAAAGCGATTTCGCCACTCATCAACAAGTTGATGCAATCAAAAAAGCAGAAGACCCCGACCCAGATAAGCCGTGGGAAGGGCAAGAAGAAGAAAAGATAATCACAACAGAAATGGTCCTAGTAGCGATGAAGTTACTAGGACTTTCTATTGATGATTTAGGCAGCATGACGGTCGGCCTGCTTATGGACTTTATGCTTACAGAAGTTGAGATGAAAGAGAAGCAGGACGAACCAAAGACACGAAAGGCGACTCAAGATGACTTTGACGCCTTCTAGGAGGTGAGGCAGTGTCTAACATCAAAGGTATTACAATCGAAATCGATGGTAAGACGACTGGCTTAGAAAAGTCGCTTGCCTCAGTCAACAAGGAATCAGCCAAGGCCAATGCCGAGTTAAGCAAGATTAACAACGGATTGAAGTTCAATCCTGGTAACTCTGATCTAGTGGCTCAAAAGCAACAGGTGTTAGCCAAGCAAATTGAGGTCACTAGCGAAAAACTAAACGCCTTGAAGAATGCTGATTCTCAAGTCAAACAATCATTGGCTAATGGCGAGATTGGCGAGGACAAATACCGAGCCTTCCAACGCGAATTAGTCGAGACGGAGAGCAAACTCCGCAAGTACAGAACTGAGATGGCTAGCGTTGGCCAGGAGCAGAAGAACTGGCAACAGAGCTCTAATCAGTTACAGACCTTGCTTAAAGCAACCAAGACAAGCCTAGACGACTATTCCAACGTCCTAGGAACAAAGCTAGTTAACTCCATCAAGACCGGATCAGCTAGCTCTGCTGACCTCGATAAGGCAATCAAGCTAATCGGTAAGGCCAGTGGCATAACAGAACACGACATCGATAAGCTCAAAAAGACATTGGATACTGTCGATGACGGGAATTCGTTGGACAATGTCGCTAGCGAAATGGACAAACTTAAAAACAAGACAAGCGAGTCCAATAAGGAGTTAGAAAAGATATCCAAGGCAACTTCTGGCACAGCTTTGATGCAAGCAGCTAGCGCTGCAAAACAAGCAGGGGATGCGGTCATTGGCTTTGCCAAACAGTCACAGGACGCATTCCGCCAGATGGACGAAGGCCTAGATATCTATACAACGAAGACCGGTCAGAGTTCAGATGCCATTAAGGCAAGCTATGAGCGTATCTTATCTAGCATTCCAGTCGATAGTCCGGCTATTGTTGGTGCCGCACTAGGTGAAGTAAACACCCAACTAGACTTCACAGGCGAACGACTAGAAGCAGCATCGCTTAGCGCAATCAAGTTTGCCAATATCAACGGCACCGATGTATCAAACTCCATCATCAGCGCCAAACAAGCTTTAGAAGCCTATGGCCTATCTAATGAGCAATTTGAGAGCGTATTGGATAGCGTGACAGGCACAGCTCAACGAACTGGCGTCTCAGTCGATGCATTGTTCCAGTCAGCAGTTGCAGGCGCACCGCAGATTAAGTCATTAGGCTTGTCATTCGGCGAAGGCGTCGAACTGATGGGGCAGTTCAACAAGCTAGGTATCGACGGATCTAACGCACTTGGACTATTGTCCAAGGCTAGTGTTGTGTATGCCAAGCAAGGCATCAGCCTTAAAGATGGGCTAGCGCAGACAATCGACAAGATTAAGAACGCTAAGAGCGAGACAGAAGCATTGGCCACAGCAAGCGCCACATTCGGCACAAAAGGTGCAGCTAAGATGGTTGACGCCATTAAGCGTGGCGCCTTTAGCTTCAGCCAATTGACTAAGGCAGCGAAAGATAGCCAAGGCTCTGTAAGTGCCACATTTGATGCCACATTGGACGATATCGACCAGCAACAAATAGCTATGCAACAGTTTCAAGCTGTCATGGCCGAAGTTGGCGGTACAATCGCATCTGCGGTTGCTCCATTAATCAAAGATATCGTGCCAGTTATCAAAGACGTGGTCCAATGGTTTAGAGACCTACCTGCACCAGTACAACAAGGCATACTTGTCATAGGCGGACTATTGGCTGGACTTAGTGCCTTAGCGCCTGTAATCACAGCCATAGCAACCGTGTTTGGTGTATTTGGCGCGTCGATTGGCGCTGCATTGTTGCCTATAGGTGCCATTGTAGCTGCTATCGCCACAGTAATCGCCATTATAGCCAACTGGGACACCATTTGCCAGGTCCTATCCGCAACGTGGGATGCTCTAGTTGCCACCGGCTCTGCTGTGTGGTCTAGCCTGGTAGAAGTCATATCCGGCTTCGTGCAAGGAGCAAGTGACGCCCTTGGTGGCATAGGAAGCTTCATTTCTGGTGTATGGAACGAGATTTCCACTACTACCTCTAACATTTGGAATGGCATCACAAGCACCATATCCAATACTATCAACGGAGCTAAGGACGAGGTGGGGAGTGCAATCGAGGCAATCAAAGGCTTCCTTAAATTCGAATGGAAGTGGCCAAAGATACCTTTACCACACTTCACCTTTAGTGGGTCTCTCAATCCGTTGGACTGGGGCGATGCCAGCAAACGACCTAACGTTGGCGTTGAATGGTATGCCAAGGGTGGTATCCTAAATGCTCCAACGGTCTTTGGTATGAATGGTAATAATCTAATGGTCGGCGGTGAAGCTGGCTCAGAGGCAGTGCTACCACTCAACGCTGAAACACTTGGTGGGATTGGTCGAGGTATTGCTGCAACTATGAATACAGGTCGGACAGATGAGATTCTATTCCAAATCCTAGACGGCATTCTAGCCTTGCTAGATAAGGATACAAGTTTCTACATGGATGGCCAAAACGTAGCCAGAGTCGTATCGCCATATCTCAATTCAATCAACACGATGAACACAACGCGAAATCAGCGAATCAAAGGGGGGAAAATATAGGTGTACTATAAAGTCTTATATGATGGCTTTGATTTGTCAAAGTACATCTACATCAAACGGATTAAGCCAATTACGGCCAATCGAACAGCCTCTTTTACGGCTCATGAATACAATTCAGGCCGGCGATTCAGAAATGTCCAGGATGCCGGCCTTGATATTGAGATTGAGGCAGTTATTCGTGAAGATGTCCTTAATGCTCGTGATGAACTCGTTAGAATTTTATATTCAGCGCAGGAGCCAAAGGAACTGATTATTAGCGACCAGCCTAATCGTAAACTCATGTGTATCTTCACTGGCAATTTGGACCTAACAAGTCGAGTAAGACACGCTGGATTGAAATTAAGATTCTCAAGTCCATATCCTTACTGGATCTCAACGGAGCGACCAGTCCCTATTGCATTCGATGCAGAAGGCAAGGTCACCGTGGATAATAAAGGGACCTATCGGACAGCCCCTAGATTCGACATCACATTCAACAATGAATGTGGCTACGTCTCACTTGTTTCTCCGTACGGACATATAGGATTAGGTAACGCCAAGGAACTCGATAAGATTCCGGTACCACCTACTGAAAATATGATGAACGAGCGACCTGTCGATATCAACAACGGATGGAGTTATGTCCCAAACTTCGAAGCATACACTACTGACTACAAAAAGATGACTTCGAAAGGCAAGGCAAAGAAAACCGAAACCTTGGCATTAACAGTAGATAAGACCACTTACACTGGCCAAAACGATTCATGGCAAGGATTCGCTGCGACCAAGATGTTCACAGAAGGTTCAGTCGAACAGGAAGCCAACAACTTTTCATTGACTGCTAGAGTTCAGATGCAAGATTTTTCTGGCAAAAAGAACAGGACCTGCGCCCTATTGATTGTCATCGAGGATGAATCACGAAGACCAATTATGACAACGTCTATATACGATGTATCGAGCGACCAGAACAAACTCAACACATCGTTCAAGACAAACTCTCTAACAAGTGATAAATACCATTCAACCATCATCCATAAAGGTAGTTTACCTAGTCTAAATGGCCAGGTTGAGATGAAGAAGATAGGAAATAAATTCATCTTCCAAATCCGTGATATGGGCGAAACAATCACCTATAAACGCGACACCGATAGTTATTACTCCGTTGGAGACATCGTGACCATTCGTCCAGAAGCTAAATACGGCTACGATGAAGCCAATAATGCCCACTCAATCAAAGATTGGACGCGAGGGCGCCAGTATGAAATTGTAGAGAAACGATTAAGAGGCGGATGGTGGCAGTATAACATCGCCTATAACGGCGTGAAAACATATTGGGTTTACCATGACGCTATTTACGGCGATAGAACACCTCGCACCGTAAACACAGGGCCTCGTGTAGTATCTCATGAAGTAATCAATGACAGCTTAGCTCAGTTTAAGCCAACAAGAGTTGCAATTTGGATGGCGTCTTGGGGCGACTCAACTCCATATTCCAAATTCGCATTACAGTCAATCTACGCCAATCGAATTTACACAGTCGATGCATTGGAGGTAGAAAATGTATTCAGACCTGGTGACACTCTGACAATTGATAATCAAACAGGAGATATCTTGTTGAATGGTGATACATTCCAAGGAAACATCGACAGCGACTCTCAATTCTTCAAGCTGGATTACGGCAAGAGCGAATTGAGACTACACACATCCGCATGGGCAAAAATACCTGAAGCCCATATGATCTTTGAAGAGAGGTATGGCTAATGAAGAATATTGAAATACTCAATAACAAGTTCGAGCGCCTATGCCTCATGGACAACTCAGTAGATGACGGTTTGCATTATTATGCAGACCGTCTTTCTACATCCATTGCTAACGGCGTGTATACACTTGAATTCAAATCACCTAAGACAACATATAAGCACCAGTTCTTAAGAGAAGGAAACTATATCACTTTTCTTAACAATCAAGGTGTCAGGGTATTTATGAACATCCGAAACGTTGAGGACAATGGTGGTATTGAGAAGACAGTGTACTGTGAGGACGCAGCTATCATCTTGGTAAACTCTTTTGCAGAGATTCAAGAGAAGCCGAAGGCTGGACAAGCGATTGATTATTATCTGAATTTCGTACTCAAGGATACTGGGTTTTACATTGGGAAAAACGAATGTGATATGAAGGCCTTTTATGAATTCACGACTCAGCAAACCATTTTAGAACGAGTCAGAGAAATCATTTCAAAGTTCCTGTGCCAGTTTTATTTTTCCGTTGAACTAACAGCTAAAGGGCCTAAGTTTTTCATCAACATTGTCAAGAACCGGATGGAAGGAGAGCCAGGATTCTATGTGACATCAGACAATTTCGTCAACCACATTGACCGAAAGGTAAACATCGACCATATAGTGACAAGATGTATTGTTCGTGGAGCAGAGAAAAAAGATGCCACCAACGCCCAACCAGCTCCACAAGAGGAAAAGAAACCAGACAATAGCGACCTAATCGAAAAAGTGATGAAGATAGCGACCGACCAACTAGGAAAACGGTACGTTTGGGGTGCAAATGGCCCTAACACGTTTGATTGCTCTGGATTCGTAACTTACTGTTTCCGACAAGCGAATGTCCCAGGGTATCCAAGAACAGGGCGCCCAACCACCAACTCTATGTGGGATAGAGGCGGAGAGCATACTAGCTATTTCAATAGGATTACTGCAAGCGAAATCCGCAGAGGAGACATAGTCATGATGGATACAGGATACACTTATCCAGGAGACGCAAACCACGTTGGTATCTATATGGGCGACGGTAAGATTATCCATGCAGGTGACCCAGTTCAAATAGGCAATCTGTCGAGATATAACAAAGTCGGCTATTTGCGCGTGAAGGGGTTGTGATTATGACATTCAAAATGGAAGATATGATAGCAATGTGGCCATCAGGTTCAGAAGTTGGATTAGTCAAACAAAACAATACCTTACTGGTGTGCACCATCATTAAATATGCAGGTGATAAAGTCGTTGTTAGAGATTGTGATGAGAAAGAACATTTCATCTTCCCACACAACATCAAATATGTAATCAGCGAGGGGGTCGTACACATTGCAATTCAGCGAGATTAAAGAGGCAGCATTAGCCTCCTGGGACCTTAAAATCTTACCGTCTATTACAGCTGCGCAATGGGCAATCGAAGGTGCTTATGGCACTTCAGGATTAGCGCGCCCACCTTACAACAACCATTTTGGTATCAAAGCTAGTTCAGACTGGAAAGGCCGTACTGTCAACATGAGGACACAAGAGTACGGCCCTAACGGTTCATATTGGATCAACGCTGATTTTAGAGCGTATGATTCTATGATTGATTCGTTCAAGGACCACGCAGCGTTTTTCTCTAATAACGAGTGGCGTAAAAACAACTATCGCCATGTAATCGGAGAAACAGATTACATCAAGGCAGCACAAGCATTGCAAGCTTCAGGATATGCAACTGCAGGAAACTATGGCACATCAATCATCCGAGTGATAGAGCAGAACAAACTCTACGAATGGGATAAAGAAGCATTTGCTAGAGCAAGTTCTGGTGGTGGTTCCGGCACCCCATCACCAGGAGAAAAGCCTGAACCACTCAAACCAAGTACTGTATCAATCCAACGCCACAACACTAAATCTGTAGGCGGAGAGTTAACTACCGCAGGCCGAGAAGAAGCATCTAAAATCAAGATAACCGTACTAGGCGATGAGTCAGCAGTGGAAGCTGTTCCGTACTTAAGAAAAAGAGTCCAGACAGTCAACGGCACCTTTAATGCAAATAAGACGCTTGAAGCGATTGTAGCTGACATCAAGGCACTAAAATCTGCCAAGCAATTGCAAACCTACGTTGTTATCATGGCAGGGAGATACGGATCTGTCACCAAAGATTCGGTAGATGCTATTGTGGATGCAGTAGGAGAAGGGCATAAGATTCTGTTTGTTGACACACCCGCAAATACGCCAAACAAAGGGGCCATGACGCAGGAATATACAGCAGTATCAAACCGCCACAACTCAGCTTATCACGTTAACTGGAGAAAGTACGCGACACCATATATCACCTATTTCTATGACGATGGCATAACTCAAAATAAAAATGGGTCAGCTGCACTAGCCGACTACATCGCTCAGGCATGTTATGAAGCTACCTCAGGAACGTTCGAAGGGCGAACAGCTCAATGGACGAATAAAGCATACTACGGAATCGAGCAGGTTGAATATAATCAAGACGGATTTTATTCACCTAAGGGCCAATCAGTACTTTACAACCCAGAGGCCAACGAATTATGGGGTTTCCGCTCAGATGGCAAGACACACTGGATTGACGGACTAGTTGAAGTTTCGAACGAACAAAACCGAGGCATGTTGATGAACGCTGCGCTCAAGTACATGAAAGAGCACAGCGTGCCTGCGGTTCAGTATACGGTACATCTATCGGAAATGCCACAATCCGTCTCTATCGGTGACAAAGGCATATTCGTAGACCACTACTTCAATCCGCCGTTGGCTATCCAAGCCACTATTATTGAAATCGTGACGAGCGACACTGATCCATCGTCCAATACGGTCACATTAGGTAATGTCACTGAGCTTTATCCAACTGAGAATCAAGACGTCATTGAGCTCAAGCGCCAACTTCAAGGCTTACGAGAGGAAACGATAAAGGAATATCGCAAAGGCGAGCCAGTTACCATTGAAGTTGATTCAACCAACGGACTCGAATTGAGCGCAACGAACAAGGAAACGCGGATATTCGTTGTCGCAAAACAAGGTAGTTGGATTGTAGATGATGTCGCGTATCGTTGGGAACGCCTATCCGACAATAAGGAATCAGATGATACCTTCAACAAAGGCCTCTCAAACAGTGTCCAATCAGGCGCACTGACAGTCACAACAGGAGACTTGGTCAACAAGGCTGCCACTTTCGTTGTCAGAGCCTATGACTCAAAAGGCAAATTAATCGCCAGTCAGAACATCCATGTCACTGAACCAACTAAATCGAAGTCTGCCTACGAAATAGCTGTGGACAATGGATTTAGAGGAACAGAGACAGAGTGGCTCAAGTCGCTCAAAGGGGAACCTGGCCCGAAAGGCATTCCTGGCCCTCCAGGTAGTGATGGGAAAATACAGTATATCCATGTGGGGTATGCTGATAACACTCAAGGCCTTAACTTCTCGACCACCGACCCAAATAGAGCCTACATTGGGACCTATGTCGATGACCAGGAATCTGACTCTACCGAATGGAGCAAGTATAAATGGACCAAGACCCAAGGTCCAAAAGGTGACCCTGGTAAGGAGACCAAGCACCATCAAGCTTTCGCTAAAGACGCCAAAGGGACCGGATTTAGCCTCACAGACCAAGCCGGACTGGATTACATCGGTTCCTATTTCGATACAGAAGATGCTTCCTCGACCGATTGGAGCCGATACACTTGGACCAAGAAGCCAGAAGCCATCGAGCGAGACCAAGCGGACACCAACAAGCAGACCGAGGAGGCTATCAACGCCATCCGAGGAGAGGCACAGAAGCAGCGCCAAGAGTTAGAAGCTAAGGCTGCTCGCCAAGCGGTGGACGCTCTGATAAAAGAGATAAGAGTTCTCCAGTCAGCAGTGGCGGATGACAAGAAAGCAAGTGAGGCGGCTGTTGCCAATGCTCTTAATCGAGTCGCTTTGACTCATAACGAGCTCCAGGATATGGCCGTTAAATATAGCTTTTTGGATCGCTCCATAACATTGGCCGATGAGGGGCTTATCGTTGGTAACAAAGGCGCCGGGACCTATCTGAGGGTTGCTGATGACCGTATTAGCTTTGTTAATAACGGCTCTGAGGTAGCCTTTATCAGTGGGAACATGCTCCAGTTCACCCAAGCAATCTTCACCGAGCGGATACAGGTCGGTGAGTGGTTGTTGAGTGGTTATGAGCACGATCCACAAATCTTTGTAATTCGCCATGTTGGGAGGAGATAAATTTGGTAACAGAATGGACACAATATGACGCCAAGGTAGTCGGTACAGGCTCCCTTGGCTCACGTTTTAAGATAAAGGCCGATGAGCCAGACTCAACGGCTAAGACGGTCAAAATATACTGGGAGGCATGGCTGACAGCCAATCCGGCCGCCGGTTATTTTGACGCTGCTGAGGGTACTCCGTGCGACTTGTTTCTAGGACAAAATCAAGTCTATAACAAGCGGACAGTGTTTGACCTAAGAGGCGGTAAGAGCGAGCAAAAGATAGCCGAGGGTAGCCATACCGTCAACTACTCAGAGGCTCCAAACGGTAGTATTACCTTTTCGTGGACCTTTGATGGGCGAGCGTACTGGGACCAAATCAAGCAGCCGACTATCATATCTGGTAATTTCCAGTTGCCAGAGCTCACGGTGGACTACACGCCTACCACAGACAAAGCTGAGTACACGCTAGGCGAGCCGGTAGTCATCACAACTAACGCTCCAAGCGCTGAGTATACGCATGACATCAGCTACCTAAGCCAAGGCAAGACTCAGACAGATATCCAGAAAGGCGTGACTGACAGAGTCCAGTGGACGGTTCCGGAGGATGAAGTCCTTCAAGCTCCTACCACTACATTCTTTAACCTAACTATCAAGGTTGACGCAAAGAAGGATGGCAAGGTCATTTTTAGCAAGAACATCACTGTAAAGGTGAATATCCCGGAAACCTACAAACCGGTTGTCCAGGGCGTTTCGGTTATGGAGACGAATGAAAAAGTCAAAAACCTATTAAATAGCAAAGGCTATCTAAGAGGTTTGTCGCTTATCAGAGCGTTTCCTCTTGGTATTATGTTGGCTCCAGGAGCCGGCGTCGTTAGCTTTGTTGCTAGAATCAAGGAAAAGCCAGAAATATCTGTAACAAGTACCGATGGCAACCTTAATTTCCCGGCTTTCAACTTCCCGGACAAAGGCAACCAACAGGTAACTATCCAAGTGGCTGCTATCGACACTCGTGGCCGCCAATCTGAATGGGTTGAGCGGACTATCAATGTGATGTACTACCAGGCTCCATCAATCGGTGCCATGACCCCAATCCGTACTGGCGAGAGGGTAGTTATCAAGCGCAACTGGTCGGTATCTTCCATTGCCTTGGATGGTCCAGATAGTGAAAAGAACACAGCTAAGCTGTCGTTCTTTGTCCGGCCACAAGGTGGCGAATGGACCGAGAACACGGGGGCTAATGCTACCGCCTTATCCGGTAAAGATAGCGAGGCGGCCTTAGATGGAACCTTACCAGGTAACAGCTATTTTGAATTTAAGGTTCGCCTTGAGGATAAGCTAGCCGTTGTTGAGGCCGGTCCGTTTAACATCCCAACGGAGGGCTTCCCTGTTTCCGTATCAGCCAATAACAAGGTTGGTATCAACAAGCTTGTCGATAAGAATGGGGCGCAAGTCCAGATAGCCGGAGATCTAGAGTTAATGTCTCTTGATGGCTCTATTGCGCCATTCCTAACACTAAGGAAAGGTAATAGGCTCCTTTCTAGGCTAGGATTCCCTAACGAACGGCATCTAAACAATAAGGAATTTTTAATAGTCAATGACGCCATTGGCAAATGGTTAACTCTAAGAGACTATCCTTATTACGATAATCGGAGAATAGCTTACGCGGATGTTGTTGACCTCGGAAAGACGACCAAAACACTCGACGACCTACCAAACGGATACCACAGAATACAAGACGCATCCTCAAGACACGAGGACAAGTGGTCTGTATCTCATACCATCCTAATTAACGGAGGGTCTGAGGGGTTTCAATTTGCCTGGATGCCAGTTAAGGATTCCAACGCATTGCACTGGCGAATTAAGCAATCTCACACATGGAAGCCATGGCACAAATTGATTTAGGAGGATGTAACGAATGACAACAGAAGAATTAAATCCATTTCCCACCTTGGATGTTCAAGATGACACAGAAGCGCAAAAGATTCAGATGAGGCCTCTTTATTTCGTCATGGATGGCGAGCAAGTAACCGATGTCTCATTCGAGAACACCGGCCATCTTTACCAAGATGTACCAGAAGATTACGACCTAGACTACTGGAGAGAGTTCTTTGAGCTCCGGACTCATCGACTTACCTTTGTTGACGGGCTATTGGTAGCCACGCCTAGCCAAATCGGCTATAACGGAGCCAATGGCGTAACCGAGGAAGAGGTAGAGGCTCGTATTAAAGAGGCCTTAGACGGCCAAAGAGAGGAGTTCCTGTCCATCCTGGACGGATACTCCAAAAAACGAACAACAAAACAAAAATAAGAAACGAGGAGATTTAAATGACTATGATTGATTGGTTACGACACATTATTGAAACTCAGGACGGGAAAATCTTGTATATCCTGTCGATTATCTCAATCCTCATGATTATTGACTTTACCACCGGCACATGGGCTGCATATCGCAATCCAGACATTAAATTCGAAAGCAAGAAAGGTATTGACGGAATCTTACGGAAGGTAGCTAGCCTTGTAATGCTTATTTTGGCCATTCCATTGATGGTGCTTGTACCTATGGATACCGGAATTATTGCACTTCAAGCTCTATATATCGGATATCTAGGATTCGAACTTAAATCTGTGTTCGAGAATCTTGAGAAGATGGGCGTAAATATCGAGCCATTAAAGAATTTCGTCAAGAAAATCTTACCTACAAAGGCAGGAGAGCTAGATGAGTAACTCATTTATCGAAAAAATGGCCCCACTATATCAAAGGGCCAAAATCGAGACCGGCAGTCCATTGCTGGTCTCGATTTTATTAGCACAAGCAATTCTCGAGTCAGACTTTGGTCAGTCCGATCTAGCGCGATTAGCAAATAACTTCGCCGGCATCAAAGCAACTCCACCGTTTGACGGAGATACCTACAGTAAAGAAAGTCCGGAGGACGACGGAAAAGGAAACGTTGCTAAGCAAAGGTCATCTTTTGCTAAGTTTCCTACTGTTTATGAATGCGTAAAGTACCACACAAATTTCTGCCAGAACACCACTCGCAGACGTGAGATTTACGCAAAGGTACTGTCTGGAAAAACTGTAGAGGAGCAAGCTCAAGGATTGCAAGGTACATATGCTACAGACACGCGATACGCTAGCAAGTTGCTAAAACGTATAGCCGAATATAACCTTACCCAATACGACGCACCAGCGCCGTTATCATCAGAAGGAGTGAAATCAAATATGCCAACTATTTTATTCGTAGCCGGACATGGCGAACAACGGAACGGTGGTTTTGACCCAGGTGCAACTGGTTATATTGCACGAGGCGAGCACCGCTATATGGAAGAAATCTTCTTCCCTGCCTTAAAACAAAATCTGCCTAGCGGCGCCAATGTAGCGTTCTTTTCAGAGCACGACTGCTACGATTATGGCGACATTGCAGCACAAGCGGCTAAATATGGCTCTGATACAATCGTCGTTGAATGCCACTTCGACGCGTCTAACAGCTCTAGCGCGACAGGCGGCCATGTCATTGTCTATAAAGGCTTTGAACCGGACGAGTATGACTTAAAACTGCGCGACGCCTTGGCCGAAACTATCGGCGTGTTTCCTTATAGCCACAAAGGTTACAAAGGTATTTCTGGGCGCGACGACCTCGCCAATGCTAACCGTACTGCTAATGCAGGCACTAACTGGCGACTAATCGAGTTGGGCTTTGGTACTAACCCAACCGACGCGGACTACCTGCTCAACCATGCAGACGAGTTGGCCACGGCTATCATTAAACACTTGCTCGGCACGACCGGCGGGACTGCAGAGAAGCAACCTACTGGTTGGATCAGTAAAATCGAGAATGGCGTTAAGCGTTGGTGGTTCCGCAACGAGGACGGTAGCTACAAAAAGTCAGAGTGGTACAACGAATATGGCAACGACTATTACTTTGACGAGGAAGGTTGGGCCGCTCAAGACGGTATTAAGGAAATCAACGGTAAGAAATACCACTTCAAACCTAACTGCGTAATGTCAACTGGTTGGGTTGAAAAGGACGGTAAGTATTACCACTTCAACAAGCGCGACGGTTACATGGAAACCAAGACTATGGTTGAGGGCAAGGACGGGCGTCTTTACTACTTAACCGAGGACGGTTCTATGTTGTCTGATACCGAAATCAAAGTGTCTGCGGACGGTTCGCTTATCGAGTCTGCGACCGGCAAGCCAATCGGCACAATGTAGGTCCATTAAAATAGACTAACCAGAATAAGTCTGGTATTTCGGACTCTTTTTATGACACCTCCCTGGGCTTCGGCCTGGGGAGGCTTTTTTTATTTGCTAATACATGGTATAATATAGGTAATCCGAAGGAAGGGCAGAGGTTCTGCCAACCAATCGCGACGGCGGTTGCGGATATTGGACAAACACGTTTTAGCGCGCTAGTTGGGCTTTTGTGTCCCAGAACGGGGTAAGGTAATGGCCGAGCAGTCACATATAGCCCGCGTGTTTTTACAAGCCACCGATACAAGGTGGCTTTTTTATATAAAAAACCTGTAGAAAATCAAAAAACTTCGCAAAAGGCAT